>NZ_JBLUPX010000002.1:0-261957 GCF_048068235.1 Pseudomonas sp. NY15364
CCGCGGTAGCCATCGAGCAGGCGTAGCGGCACCTCCTGCGCGCGGCTGGCTGTGTAGTCGAAAAGGATCACCGGCTTGTCCGGCGGCCCACCGCTTTGCACCCACATCCAGGATTGTGCCGAGGGGTCGCGTCCCGGTTCATGCAGCACCTGCAAGCGCGTTTCGTCGCAGTGCAGCACGGGGTATTCGAACAGTTTGTCGCGCATCAGGTTGAGCAGCGGTTGCAGTTGCTCGCCACTTTGGATCACCCAACGCGCCAGGGTCTGCCGTGGGATGTCGACGCCGTGGCGGCTGAGCATCTTTTCGAAGCGGTACAGCGGAATACCGTCGGCGTACTTGGTGGCCAGCAGCATCGCCAATACGCTGGGGCTGGCCAAGCTCTTCTCGATCAGTTGTGCCGGCTTGTCGGCGGTGACCGGGGCGGTTTCACAGGCCTTGCAGGCATAGGTCTTGCGGATGTGGCGGATGACCCGCACCTGCATCGGGATGATCTCCAGCTGCTCGCTGGTCTCCTCGCCGATCACCTGCTTGCAGGCGCCGCAGGCGCAGGTCAGCTCGTGCTCGGGCAGCTCATGGATGACCTCCACACGCGGCAGGTTGGCCGGCAGCGGCTTGCGTTTGCCACGGCGCTTGACCGGCGCAACGACTTCTTCGGCTTCGGCTTCGGCTTCGGCTTCGGCTTCGGCTGGCTCGGCGGCCGGCGCTGCGATCAGCTCTTCGACCTCGTTGAACATGGCCAACTGCGGTGAGTCGGCGTCTTCAGGGCTGCGCTCAGACTTGGGCGAGAACAGCTTGTGGCGCAGCAAGGCGACTTGTTCCTGGAGTTGCGCCACCTTTCCCTGAGCCAACAGCAGCATCTGCTTGAGCAGGACGGGATCGTCGGGAAGGTTATCAGGGGCGCATTTCATAGCGCCGGATTATACCGGCTCAGGCCACGTAACGCGGCGTCAGAACCTGATGCGGACGGTTACGCCACAGGTCGATGCCGTCGAGCAGCCAGTTCAGTTCGTCGACCGTCAGTTCGATGGCTTCGTCACCCGCATCGGGTTTGGTCTTGAAGCGCTCGGCTTCCAGACGCTTGAGCCACAGGCAGAAGCCATTGCGCTCCCAGTAGAGAATCTTGACCTGGCTGCGCGTGCGATTGAAGAACACGAACAGCACCGGGTTGAACACCTCCACCTTGATGTCCAGCTCGACCAGCGCGGCCAGTCCGTTGATGGATTTGCGGAAGTCGACGGGCTTTGGGTAGAGATAGACCTTCTGCACTTTGGCGTCGGGACGCATCATGACGGAACTCCACGGGAAAATAGGGAGCCCAGCATCCGGGATACGGAGAGGTCAGTTGAAGATGGGGTCTATGGAGCGCATACGTTCGTTCTGTGTCGCTGCACACCTGCAAGAAGACATCTTGGATGCCTGTCCCTTCGGGCATGACTATCGGTCGAGAAAGCCACTGCGGCGTCACGGCCAGATCAGCTGGAGCACTCTCAGGCCTACTCGCTGTATGCCGAATGGGCCCGCACTGCATGAAGATAATCGGCTGCTGGCCATCACGACGTATGGGTGTAGCGGTCAGCCCCACCACATATTTAGCCCCAGCAGCCTTGAGGAGGGCCTCGAACGAAAAGGCTGACAGGTGGTGGCACTCATCTACGATGATTTGCCCGTAGTTTTTCACCTGCTCGCTGACTTCGCCCTGCCGCGACAAGGACTGCATTACGGCAATGTCGATGATGCCTGTCGGCTTGGCCTTACCACCACCGATGGTGCCGATCTTCGTTTTGTCTGCCCCCAGAAACGCCTGCAAACGCTCCTTCCACTGCTGGAGCAACTCCGTCCGGTGCACCAGCACCAGCGTGTTCACACCGCGCTGGGCAATCAGCGCGGCAGCCGTGACGGTTTTCCCAAAAGCAGTGGGCGCACAGAGGACGCCGGTGTCTTGCGCCAACATGCCTTCGAGAGCAGCCTCTTGATCCGGGCGTAGCGTGCCCGCAAAGTAGACATCGATGAGCTCTCCAGCGAAGCGCTCATCGTGCCGCACCAGCTCAATCCCGTTGTCATGTAGCAATGCTCGCACGTCATCCAGGCAGCCACGGGGCAAGGCAATATGCTGGGGAAAGTTTTCCGCGCAGCCAATGATCCGGTGCTTGTTCCACACAGGCAGACGCATGGCCTGTGCCTTGTAGAATTCGGGGTTCTGAAAGGCCGCCAAGCGGATGAGCTTGTTGACCAATGGCTGCGGCAATTCCGACTTGTTGAAATAGATCTGGTTGGCCAGGGTAACATTCACTGACTCGGGTAACGGACAAGCCAACTTCTGAGTCTTTTCCGCTGTGCGCTGCCAGGGTTTTGGCTCGTCGTCATCCGCTACTGCGGCGACATCCAACGGATGGCGACCCCCAGTGGCCAGCAGGGTTTTCGGCGAAATATCCTGCACGGGCATAGGCTGAATGCTGGCCAGAAATGCCCACTGATCAGAATAGGGCGTCAGCGTCTCATCGACAAAAACACTGCCGCCAAGCGCGCGGGCTCGCTTCTGCAAGGGCAGGGCAATCAAGTTGCCAAAGCCACCTTTGGGCATGCTGTCCTGATTTGGAAACAGTCGGTCATACGAGCCCAGCGTCAGTTGCCGGGTACGCTCGCAGGTATGGCTGATGATTGCGGAGCCGAGCAGGCGTGCTTCAGACGCAGGGACACTGTGCTCGAAGAATATCCAGGCATGCGCCCCGTTACCGGAGCGAGAAATCTCCAGTGCCACCGGCACACCCAACTCACGGCAAGACTGAGCGAACGCCGTGACATCCTCGCGCCAATCGGCCTCGTCAAAATCCACCGCCAGGAAGTAGCAGGTGTCGTCTGGCAGCAACGGGTAAACGCCGATGACAATATCTCCGGCCAGATGCTTGTAGAGCACCTGATCGGTCAGCGGCAGGAGTTGGCGGAACGAGCAATCTCCGCACTTGATCCGTGGCTTCTCACACACACCGGGTCGCCATTCATTGGCGCACGCCGGTGAGTAGCCCGATTTACCGGCCTTGCTTTCCCAGCGCATGGGAAACACATCGGCACGGCCACGAAACAGTCGCCTGAACAGCGCCAACTTGGCATCCGTGTCGAGACTCGAACTTATCAGTGGAGGCGGGCTAGTCGGTTCGACTAGCGGCGGCTCATCAGGCAAGCGCCACTCGATGCCATGACTTTCCAGCAGAGCGATCAGGCGAGCATTTTCGGCCCGTAAATGCTCAAGCAGATCACCACCATCCATCGTGCCTAGACCACCTTTTCAGTCAGAGGGGAACAGCTGACCCAGCCAGCTATTTAAGGCGCTCGGCTGCCTTGCGGTACGCCTGCTCGCGCTCACGGCGATCAACCGCGACCACAAACACCACCACCTCATGGTCGATCACCTGATACACCAGGCGATAACCACTGCTACGCAGCTTGATCTTGTAGCAATCCGGCAGCGAATGGAGCCGGTTGGCTTCAATTCGCGGATTCAGCAACACCTCAGCGAGCTTTTTCTTAAGCTGCTGGCGAACGGTATCACCCAGCTTTTGCCATTCCTTCAGTGCCCGCGCATCAAACTCAAGGCTATAGGTCATCCAGCGCAACCTTCACGCGCTGGGGAGTGACTAGGCGCTCACGAACCGTGGCGATTAACGCTTCATCTTCCTCGCTCATCAGCACCGGGCGAAATGGCAGCTGTCCGCGCTCGGCCACATACTGCAAAGCCTGGCGCATCAGTTCAGAGGGGGTGACGCCAAGCTTTTCCAGCTCCTGGTAAGCACGGGCTTTAAGCTCGTCGTCGATACGGATATTGATGGACGCCATGATGCGACCCTCACTGTAATGACATTCGTATTTACAGTGACAGGGTAGCCGTAGTTTGGCAAGCGGGTTGGCGACCCCGCCAGTAGCACACCGACCAAGTGCCCCATGACTGCGGTGCCAGACCCAAGGTGCCCGGTAGCCACATCACTCAGAACGCTTATCACACTTGATAGCTAGCCTTATGAGCGAGGGAGCTTCAACTGCACTTGCCTCATCAGACGCTCCTTTTGAGGCTGAGCCAGGAGCAGTTCTCGACAATCGTTATGAATTGGTCGAGCAGGTCGATGAGGATGCTTTCTCAAGCATCTGGCGGTCTCGCCACGTCGCTGGACGCTTCGATTGCGCGGTTCAGATTTATGACGATGCTGATGAAGTTTGGGAGCTGGTGTCTGATCAGTATCATCGGCTCGCTCAGATCTACCATCCTTCACTGGAGCGGGTATTCGATCTTGCTCGAATCCCGAACAGCGATGCTTACTTCATCAGTCGAGCATGGGCGATTGGTGAGACGCTGTTTGACCAAGCCTCTATCAGTGCTGAGGCGTTCCGAAACTGGCTTGAGCAACTACTCGCGGGGCTTGGCTATCTACACAGACTGGGGTTCACCCATAGGAACATAACTCCGCTCAACATCCTCGTGGACGGCGTCAGAGCTACCTTGGTCGGCATGAGTTCCCTGCCAGCCGAAGATCGTCGAGTGGGTGATCTTCGATACAAATTTCCAGGTGTTATCGAACATGGCTGGTCTGCTTTTGCAGATTTGTACGCGCTTTGGGCTTCATTGCTGGTGGCCTACAACCCGGCGTATTGAAGCAAGCAGGGGGCAATCTTGAGCGGGCGATACAGCAAGTCACTCACCCCGCGCTTAATGATGGTCTGAAAGCCAAAGTAGCGAAGCTGATGCACGAAGGCACTGCGTTCCATTCTGATGACTACGTTGAATGGTTTGGTCTGGACATCACTGCCCAGCAGACCAAAGATCTACCCGACGCGTTTGCCAGAAAATGGGGCATCAGCAAGGGCTACATGACGTTCTTGGTTGTAGACATGCTGAACGATCAACGACCCCGCATTCGCAGCCAATGGGTTATTGATGCCTTGAGAACCAGGCACATACCAGGAAACAAAACCAACAAAGCCTCTTTGAATGCGACCTTCAGCAGAATGAAATCAGCCGGGATCGTTGAGGAGTACAAGACCAAGCATCGCCTGACTGATGCCTTCTTGGCCGACTGGAACGCAGACCTCAGCTAAGCAAAAAGCCCCTGTGGACTCGCGTCAGCAGGGGCTTTTACTTTCAAGCTACTGGCAAATTACTTTGGCGAACCGCTTAACTTTGGCCGAAAGGGCAAATAACTTTGTCCGCCTCCACCACATCAGAAGTCCAGATTCGATACCGCCAGGGCATTCGACTCGATGAAGTCGCGGCGCGGCTCCACGGCATCGCCCATCAGGGTGTTAAAGATCTGGTCGGCGGCGATGGCGTCCTCGATGGTCACCTTGAGCATGCGGCGCACTTCCGGGTCCATGGTGGTTTCCCACAGCTGATCCGGGTTCATCTCACCGAGACCTTTGTATCGCTGGATGCTGTGACGCTTGGTACTTTCGGCCATCAGCCAGTCCAGCGCTTCCTTGAAGGTGCTGACCGGTTTCTTGCGCTCACCACGCTGAACAAAGGCGCCTTCTTCCAACAGGTTGTTCAGTTGCTCGCCCAGGGTAGTGACGGTCTTATAGTCATTGCTGGCGAAGAAGTCGCGGTTGAAGGTGGTGTAGCTGGCGAGACCGTGCGATTTGACCTCGACCTCCGGCAGCCACAGGTGGCGCTCGCGGTCTTCGCGCAGGCTGGCACTGTAGGTCTGGCCAGACTTCTCGGTAGTCTTCAGACGTGCCGCAAAGCCTTCCAGCCAGTTCTGCATGAACGCCTGGTCAGCCAGTTGCTCGACGGCGATGCGCGGCAGGTAGACAAAGTGTTCGGTGATGTCCTTGGGGTACACGCGTGACAGGCGATCCAGGGTCTTCATCACACCACGGTATTCGCCGACCAGTTTCTCCAGTGCGCCACCGGACAGGCCCGGGGCGTTCTCGTTGACGTGCAGGCTGGCGTCCTCTAGGGCCGACTGGGTCATGTATTCCTCCATGGCCTCGTCGTCCTTGATGTACTGCTCCTGCTTGCCTTTCTTCACCTTGTACAGCGGCGGCTGAGCGATATAGATGTAGCCACGCTCGACCAGCTCCGGCAGCTGACGGAAGAAGAAGGTCAGCAGCAGGGTACGGATGTGCGAACCGTCGACGTCAGCATCGGTCATGATGATGATGTTGTGGTAACGCAGCTTGTCGATGTTGTACTCCTCACGACCGATACCGCAACCGAGCGCAGTGATCAGGGTGCCGACTTCCTGCGAGGAAATCATGCGATCGAAGCGAGCACGTTCGACGTTGAGGATCTTGCCCTTGAGCGGCAGGATAGCCTGGGTCTTGCGGTTACGGCCCTGCTTGGCAGAACCGCCCGCGGAGTCACCCTCCACGATGTAGAGTTCGGACAGCGCCGGGTCTTTTTCCTGGCAGTCGGCCAGCTTGCCGGGCAGGCCGGCGATGTCCAGCGCACCTTTACGGCGAGTCATTTCACGGGCTTTACGAGCCGCTTCGCGGGCACGTGCAGCATCGATCATCTTGCCGACCACGGCCTTGGCTTCGTTGGGGTTCTCCAGCAGGAAGTCGGAGAAGTACTTGCCCATCTCCTGCTCGACTGCGGTTTTCACCTCACTCGATACCAGTTTGTCTTTGGTCTGCGAGCTGAATTTCGGGTCCGGCACCTTGACCGAGATGATCGCAGTCAGGCCTTCGCGGGCGTCATCACCGGTGGTCGACACCTTGAACTTCTTCGCCAGGCCTTCGGACTCGATGTAGTTGTTCAGGTGGCGAGTGAGGGCAGAGCGGAAGCCCGCCAGGTGAGTACCACCGTCGCGCTGCGGAATGTTGTTGGTGAAGCAGAGCAGGTTCTCGTTGAAGCTGTCGTTCCACTGCAGGGCGACTTCGACACCAACACCGTCTTCTTCGCGTTGGATATTGAAGTGGAACACCTGGTTGACCACGGTCTTGTTGGTGTTCAGGTACTCAACGAAAGCTTTCAGGCCGCCCTCGTACTTGAACAGCTCTTCCTTGCCGGTGCGCTCATCACGCAGCAGGATGCCTACGCCGGAGTTGAGGAAGGACAGCTCACGCAGACGCTTGGCCAGGATGTCCCAGCTGAAGTGAATGTTGGCGAAGGTCTCTTCGGAGGGTTTGAAGTGGATCTGCGTACCGGTACTGTCGGTATCGCCAACAGCGGTCAGAGGCGCTTGCGGTACGCCATGCACGTAAGTCTGTTCCCAGATCTTGCCGCTACGACGGATGGTCAGTACCAGCTCCTTGGAGAGGGCATTGACCACCGAGACACCCACACCGTGCAGGCCGCCGGATACCTTGTAGCTGTTGTCGTCGAACTTACCGCCGGCGTGCAGCACGGTCATGATGACCTCGGCCGCCGAGACGCCTTCTTCCTTGTGAATGTCGACCGGAATACCACGCCCGTTGTCACGCACGCTGATCGACTCATCCGGGTGGATGGTGATGGTGATTTCGCTGCAATAGCCTGCCAGCGCTTCGTCGATGGAGTTATCGACCACCTCGAACACCATGTGGTGCAGACCACTACCATCGTCAGTGTCACCGATGTACATCCCGGGACGTTTGCGTACGGCGTCTAGTCCTTTCAGCACCTTGATGCTGGAGGAGTCGTACGTTTGGTTCTCGCTCATGCCTTCACTCCCGATGGTCTTGGGTCTGGGTGATACGGCCATGTTCCACGTGGAACATGGCAACCGGCGTATCCGTCTGCCAGTCTTCCCTCAACAATTCATGATCCACACAGGTGATGAACACCTGGCAGCGCAAATCTTCCAGCAACCGGCACAATGCCTGGCGATGCTGCTCATCCAGTTCCGACGGTAGGTCGTCCACCAGATAGATACATTGGCCACGCTTGGCTTCATTGACCAGGTGACCCTGGGCAATACGCAACGCGCAAACCACCAATTTCTGTTGTCCTCGCGATAGAATCTCTGCCGCGTTATGCCCCGCAAGCCGCAGCCGCAAATCAGCCCGCTGGGGGCCTGCCTGCGTATGCCCGAGCTGTTGGTCACGGAGGAGGGATGTGGCGAGCACTTCACTCAGCTCACGATCCTTGTCCCACCCACGGTAGTAACTCAGGGTCAGCCCGTCCAACTCCAGCAGCTCGGCCAAGGTCTGCTCGAACACCGGTTTCAGCGCCTGAATATAGGCTCTGCGATAGGTGTCGATCTCCACGCTGGCACTGCATAATTCGCGGTCCCACGCGGCCTGCGAAGCACCGTCAAGTGTACCATGGCGCAGCCACGAGTTCCGCTGCCGCAGGGCTTTCTGCAAGCGCTGCCAGGCGCCTAGAAAGCGATGTTCCACGTGGAACACACCCCAATCGAGAAACTGCCGGCGAATCTTCGGCGCACCTTCCAGCAGACGAAAGCTGTCTGGGTTGATCAGTTGCAGTGGCAACAGATCGGCCAACTGCGCAGCGCTGCGTGCGTTCTGACCATCAATGCGAATCTGCAATTCACCCTGACGATCACGAGAAATGCCCAGATTGCTGGAGCCGCCCTCGGCCAACTGCACCTGACCGAAAATGGTACAGGCGGGTTGCTCATAATGGATGACAGGCTGCAGGCGTGTGCTGCGGAAGGAACGGGCGAGGCCGAGCAGATGGATCGCCTCGAGCAGGCTGGTCTTGCCGCTGCCGTTGGCGCCGTGAAGGATGTTAATGCGGGAGGAGGGGGAGAGGGTCACCGGGTGCAGATTGCGCACCGCGGTGACCGTGATACGGCTTAGGGACATTAAAGACGCATCGGCATGACAACGTAGGCAGAATCGTCGTTGTCGGCTTCCTGCAGCAGGGCACTGCTGTTGGAGTCGGAGAGAATCAGGCGCACCTGCTCGGTGCCCATCACGCCCAACACATCCAGCAGATAGCTGACGTTGAAACCGATCTCCAGACCACTGCCGTTGTAGTCGACAACGATCTCTTCCTCGGCCTCTTCCTGCTCCGGGTTGTTGGCCTGAATTTTCAGCAGACCGGAAGCCAGGGTCAGGCGAATACCGCGGTACTTCTCATTGGACAGAATCGCGGTGCGGCTGAAGGCTTCGCGCAGGCCCTGACGATCCGCCAGCACCAGCTTGTCGCCACCGCGCGGCAGCACACGCTCGTAATCCGGGAATTTGCCGTCCACCAGCTTCGAAGTGAAAGTGAACTCACCGGTGTTGGCACGGATGTGGTGCTGCCCAAGAACAATGGCGACTTCGGCGTCTTGCTCGGTCAGCAGGCGAGCCAGCTCGAGAATACCTTTGCGCGGCACGATGACCTGATGCTTGCCTTCCTGCTGGATGGCAGCCTCCATCGAGCACATGGCCAGACGATGACCGTCGGTAGCGACAGCACGCAGCAGGCCGCTCTGCACTTCCAGGAGCATGCCGTTGAGGTAGTAGCGCACATCCTGCTGGGCCATGGCGAAGCTGGTCCGTTCGACCAGGCGGCGCAGCTTGGCTTGCGGCAAGTTGAAGGTCAGCGAACCTGGACCTTCCTCGACGGTGGGGAAATCGTTGGCAGGCAGCGTCGACAGGGTGAAGCGACTGCGACCGGCCTTGACCAGCAACTTCTGGTCATCGACACGAATGTCGATCATCGCATCGCTTGGCAGGCTCTTGCAGATGTCCATCAGCTTGCGCGCCGGCACGGTGATTTCACCGGGTTCGGCGGCGTCTTCCAGCGTGACGCGACCAACCAGCTCGACCTCGAGGTCGGTACCGGTGAGCGAGAGCTGCTGGCCTTCGACCACCAGCAGGACGTTGGACAGAACCGGCAGCGTCTGGCGTCGTTCCACGACACCGGCGACCAGTTGCAGGGGTTTCAACAGGGCTTCGCGTTGAATAGTGAAATGCATGGTCTAGTCCCTTGCCTCGTGGAGCTGCATTGATTTGATCAGGTAGTCAGGGTGCGCAGCAGGTTCTTATAGTCCTCGCGGATGTCCGCGTCGGATCCCCTAAGTTCAGCAATCTTACGGCAAGCGTGCAACACCGTGGTGTGATCACGACCGCCGAAGGCAACACCGATTTCCGGCAGGCTGTGATTGGTCAGTTCCTTCGACAATGCCATGGCCACCTGACGTGGTCGGGCGATCGAGCGCGAACGACGCTTGGATAGCAGATCGGTGATCTTGATCTTGTAGTACTCAGCGGTGGTGCGCTGAATATTGTCGATGCTGACCAGCTTGTCCTGCAGGGCCAGCAGATCCTTGAGCGACTCACGAATCAGCTCAATGGTGATATCTCGGCCCATGAAGTGCGAGTGAGCGATCACCCGCTTCAACGCGCCTTCCAGTTCACGCACGTTGGAGCGAATGCGCTGAGCGATGAAGAACGCAGCATCGTGCGGCAGATCGACCTTGGCCTGGTCGGCCTTCTTCATCAGGATCGCCACGCGGGTTTCCAGTTCCGGCGGCTCGACTGCCACCGTCAACCCCCAGCCGAAACGCGACTTCAGGCGTTCTTCCAGGCCTTCGATCTCCTTCGGGTAGCGGTCGCTGGTGAGAATCACCTGCTGACCCCCTTCAAGCAGCGCGTTGAAGGTATGGAAGAACTCCTCCTGGGAGCGCTCCTTCTTGGCGAAGAACTGGATGTCATCGATCAGCAACGCATCCACCGAACGGTAGAAACGTTTGAACTCGTTGATGGCGTTGAGCTGCAACGCCTTGACCATGTCAGCGACGAAGCGCTCGGAGTGTAGGTAGACCACCTTGGCGTTGGGATTCTTCGCCAACAGGTGATTACCCACAGCATGCATCAGGTGAGTCTTGCCCAAGCCGACGCCGCCATACAGGAACAGCGGGTTGTAACCATGCTTGGGGTTGTCCGCCACCTGCCAGGCTGCAGCGCGCGCCAACTGGTTGGACTTGCCCTCGACGAAGTTATCGAAGGTAAAGGTGCGATTGAGGTAGCTGGTGTGCTTGAGGCCACCTTCGACCTGTACAGTACGTTCGGTGCGTGGCGCCACGGCAGGAGTTGGCGGTTGCGGCGCGGCCCCCCCCATGGAATCGAAGCTGGCACGCGACGGCTCTTGCTGCGCAGGCGGCGGAACCGGCTTGCTGACGACAGCGGCGGCCTGAACCTGAGCTGCACGTGCAGCGGCAGGCAACGGGGCCGTTGGCGCGACACGGGCAGTCGCTGCACGTTTGCTCCCTATTAATAAGGAAAGCGCAGGGACCAGACCGCCGGCGCGCTCACTCAGAAGCTCGAGCAAACGGCTCATGTACTTCTCGTTGACCCAATCGAGTACGAAACGATTCGGCGCATATACACGCAGCTCGTCGCCTTCGGCTTCGACCTGCAGAGGACGTATCCAGGTGTTGAATTGCTGGGCCGGCAACTCGTCGCGCAAAAGCTCGACGCATTGCTGCCATAGTTCCACTGACACTGACTATCCCCTATCCAGGCGGCGATGCAAAAACAGCCGCCATTGTAACGGCCAACGACCGAGTTATCCACACAGCAGGGATTAGATGGCCAAGTAAAATCAAAGCCTTACTTATATTCATCAGACTTATCAGCAGCCCATGAGACTTGTGGATAAGCGCCCAATAACCTTCTGCAAAACTCTGGGGATGAACGGGCGGATAACTGCATTGTGGGTAACTCTGTTTTCTATCCTCAGGCTGTATGCAGGACACGCACAGATCAACCACGCCTTTTGGACAGACTTATCATCACCGCATGAGCAGTTGGAATGGGGCAGCCAGCGGGTTTTCCACAGGTGTGGGCAGCACCATTCAACATAAACATAGAAAAAGAGCTTTAAACCCTTTTCCTTCTTTCTATTTCTATCTAGCGAATAAGGTTGGTTGGAAATTGACCTACCGCGCGGCTTTCTCTAGAATTGCCGGTCTCTTAAAACCGGGGTCATACCGACCCTAGTCGATCACCCAGGTAACGCACCATGAAACGCACTTTCCAACCCAGCACCATCAAGCGCGCTCGCACCCACGGTTTCCGTGCCCGCATGGCCACCAAGAACGGCCGTGCCGTCCTGTCGCGTCGTCGCGCCAAGGGCCGCAAGCGTCTTGCTGTCTAATTAATCCAGACAGGTGGTGAGTCGAGGCTTCGGCCGGGAAAAGCGACTGCTGACTCCCCGGCAATTCAAGGCAGTCTTCGACTCCCCAAGCGGTAAAGCTCCGGGCAAAAGTGTCCTGTTGCTAGCGCGCGATAACCAGCTTGATCATCCCCGCCTAGGTCTGGTGATCGGCAAGAAGAGCGTCAAGCTCGCCGTCGAGCGCAACCGCATCAAGCGTCAAATCCGCGAGTCCTTTCGCCTCAATCAGGTCAGCCTGACAGGCTGGGACATCGTGGTGGTCGCCCGCAAAGGGCTAGGTGATCTGGAGAATGGCGAACTTGCCCAGCAGTTCGGCAAACTCTGGAAACGCTTGGCCCGAAGCCGGCCCAGTCGCGACGCAGACTTATCCCCCGGGACAAGCGACAATCCCCATGCGTAAAGCGGCTCTAGCCTGTATCCAGGTTTATCGCTACGCCATCAGCCCGCTGATGGCCAGTCATTGTCGTTTCTACCCCAGCTGCTCCTGCTATGCCTACGAAGCCATCGAACAACATGGCTTCCTGCGTGGTGGCTGGCTGACGGCGCGCCGTCTCGGTCGCTGTCACCCATGGAATGCCGGCGGTTTCGATCCGGTTCCCCCCGTTAAAACATCCCGTTCTCCTTCGATGGCCGAATAATCATGGATATCCAACGTTCGATCCTGATCGTCGCCCTGGCAGTCGTGTCCTACCTCATGGTCCTGCAATGGAACGAGGACTATGGCCAGGCTGCTATGCCAGCCGAGGTTAGTACCTCGACCGCGGCGACGCCTGCCCTGCCCGACACACCTGCTGTAACCGCCAACACTGGCGGCGACGACATTCCAACTGCCGTGGCCGAGCCTACTGCAGCTGCTGTCGCGCCTACTGCCGCTACCAGCGATGAGCTGATTCGCGTCAAGACCGATGTGCTGGACCTGGCCATCGACCCGCGTGGTGGTGATGTCGTGCAACTGCGTTTGCCGCAGTACCCGCGCCGTCAGGACCGCCCCGACGTTCCGTTCCAGCTGTTCGACAACGGCAACGAGCGCACCTATCTCGCGCAGAGCGGCCTGATCGGCCAGAACGCTCCGGACAAATCCAGCGGTCGTTCCCTGTGGAGCAGCGAGAAGCAGAGCTACGAACTGGCCGAAGGCCAGGACAGCCTGGTGGTCGATCTCACGTTCAGCGAGAACGGCGTAAACTACATCAAGCGCTACAGCTTCAAGCGCGGCCTCAACCCGCAATGCTCCGCGCGTGAGCAGGAACTGAAGAAGCCTGGCTGCATCGATCCGTCCGCCTATCAGGTCGACGTGCGTTACCTGATCGACAACCAGAGCGAGCAAGCCTGGAGCGGCAACCTGTTTGCCCAGCTCAAGCGCGACAACAGCGGCGACCCGTCCTCGACCACCGCTACCGGCACCGCCACCTACCTTGGCGCCGCTCTGTGGACCACCGACGAGCCGTACAAAAAGGTGTCGATGAAGGACATCGACAAGCAGTCCTTCAAGGAAACCGTGCAAGGCGGCTGGGTTGCCTGGCTGCAGCACTACTTCGTGACCGCCTGGGTGCCGAGCAAGGACAGCACCAACCTGATTCAAACCCGCAAGGACAGCCAGGGTAACTACATCGTCGGCTTCACCGGCCCGTCCGTGCAGGTTGCTGCCGGCGCGCAGGGCGAGACTGGTGCGATCCTCTACGCTGGTCCCAAGCTGCAGGAGCACCTCGGCACCCTGTCACCGGGCCTGGAGCTCACCGTGGACTACGGCTTCCTGTGGTTCCTCGCCCAGCCGATCTTCTGGCTGCTGGAAGTGATCCACGGCGTACTCGGTAACTGGGGTTGGTCGATCATCGTCCTGACCATCATCATCAAGCTGATCTTCTTCCCGCTGTCTGCTGCCAGCTACCGCTCGATGGCACGCATGCGTGCCGTATCGCCGAAACTGCAGGCGTTGAAAGAGCAGCACGGTGATGATCGCCAAAAGATGTCCCAGGCGATGATGGAGCTGTACAAGAAAGAGAAGATCAACCCGTTGGGCGGCTGCCTGCCGATCCTGGTGCAGATGCCGGTATTCCTCGCCCTGTACTGGGTGCTGCTGGAATCGGTCGAAATGCGTCAGGCCCCGTGGATGTTCTGGATCACCGACCTGTCGATCAAGGATCCGTTCTTCATCCTGCCGATCATCATGGGCGCGACCATGTTCATCCAGCAGCAGCTCAACCCGACGCCGCCGGACCCCATGCAAGCCCGCGTGCTGAAGCTGATGCCGATCATCTTCACCTTCTTCTTCCTGTGGTTCCCTGCAGGTCTGGTGCTGTACTGGGTAGTCAACAACTGCCTGTCCATCGCCCAGCAGTGGTACATTACCCGCCGGATCGAAGCAGCAACGAAAGCGGCCAACGCCTGATTCGCCAAGGCTTCCAAGCATCAAGCAAACGCCCCATGATTGGGGCGTTTTGCTATCCGAGCATTTAACGTAGGAGCGAGCTCTGCTCGCGAATCGCTGTTATCCACAGTTCTTCTTCCGCGCGCCTACTAGCCCCATAAACATCGAGTAAACCGCCATGAACCACGCCCGAGACACTATCGCCGCCGTCGCTACCGCCCAGGGTCGTGGTGGCGTGGGCATCGTGCGGGTATCCGGTCCACTGGCCGGCGATTTGGCTCAGGCCATCTGCCGTCGCGAGCTGAAGCCGCGCTTCGCTCATCACGGTCCGTTCTATGGCGAGAGCGAGCTGACGCTGGATGAGGGGCTGGCCATCTATTTTCCCGGCCCCAACTCCTTCACTGGTGAAGACGTACTGGAGCTTCAGGGCCACGGCGGCCCGGTGGTGCTCGATCTGCTGCTGCGCCGCTGCATGGCGTTGGGGGCACGCCTGGCGCGTCCTGGTGAGTTCAGCGAACGCGCCTTCCTCAATGACAAGCTCGACCTGGCCCAGGCCGAAGCCATTGCCGACCTGATCGAGGCCAGCTCCGAGCAGGCCGCTCGCAATGCGCTGCGTTCCCTGCAGGGCGAGTTCTCCAAACGCGTGCATGCGTTGACCGAATCGCTGATCCAACTGCGCATCTACGTCGAAGCCGCCATCGACTTCCCCGAGGAGGAAATCGACTTCCTCGCCGATGGCCATGTACTGAACCAACTGGACGGCGTGCGTACAGACTTATCCACAGTACTGCGCGAGGCTGGCCAGGGCGCATTGCTGCGCGACGGTATGACTGTAGTCATCGCCGGCCGACCCAATGCCGGCAAGTCCAGCCTGCTCAATGCCCTGGCCGGGCGTGAAGCCGCTATCGTCACCGATATCGCCGGCACCACCCGCGACGTGTTGCGCGAACATATCCACATCGACGGCATGCCGCTGCATGTGGTCGACACCGCCGGCCTGCGTGATACCGACGATCAGGTGGAGCGCATCGGTGTAGAGCGCGCACTCAAGGCCATCGGTGAGGCTGACCGTGTGTTGCTGGTAGTGGACTCCACTGCGCCGGAAGCCGCCGATCCCTTTGCTCTCTGGCCAGAGTTTCTGGAGCAGCGTCCGGATCCAGCACGGGTCACCCTGATCCGCAACAAGGCCGACCTCTCCGGCGAAGCAGTCGCGCTGGAAACCAGCGCCGATGGCCACGTCACCCTCAGCCTGTCGGCCAAGTCCGCCGAAGGCCTCGAGCTGCTGCGCGAGCACCTGAAAGCCAGCATGGGTTATCAACAGACTGCAGAAAGCGGCTTCAGCGCCCGCCGCCGCCACCTGGAAGCGCTGCACCAGGCCGAGCAGTACCTCGAACACGGCCGCAACCAGCTCACCCTGATGGGCGCCGGCGAACTGCTGGCCGAGGATCTACGCATGGCCCAGCAGGCATTGGGCGAGATCACGGGCTCCTTCAGCAGCGACGACCTGCTGGGGCGGATCTTCTCCAGCTTCTGCATCGGCAAGTGAAACCTTCCTCCATGCTCTTGCCTACAGGGCTCTTGTAGGAGCGGATTTATCCGCGAAAGCGCATGCGTGCCCGCCATCAATCTTTCCCCTCCTTGTCATTCCCGGGCTTTCACCCGGGTTAAGAACCCTTGCGCGTCGTCTTGATTCGCGGCGGGGCATCCACTCCTTCACACATCTGACTGGACTTACGCGCCGGGCAGATTTCCCCACAAACGAGCTTGCTGGATCACCAATGAACGGGCTGCTGCTGCGCATCTACTGAGTTATTCAGGCCCAAATAAACCCTGTGGAAAACCGCCCCTGAACCCTGCCCATAACCCTATGACAAAGCTGGGCGTAACCACCCCTGTGGGTAACTGGCACTTCCATCCACAGTGGTTCAGCAGCTTTCTCAGTGGAAGCGAGCAGGATCGACACAGGCTTATCATTCGCTATACACCTCTAACAGCAAGGGTTACAGAGGGTTATCCACAGAAAGGGCTTGCTCTATACATAAACATAAAGAACAAGCTTTATAAAAATTCTCTCTTTCTATTCTTTATAAGCCTGCGCGTATTTCTCACGGGTCAGAGGGTGATCAGGTAAGCAGGTCGATGGGAAAGGCCCGCGCTATCCGGTTGGCTATTTTTTGTGCAGAAGGCTTCATTCAGCAGGCTTAAGTCCCTATACTTGCCGCCTTTCTTTCAGACCCCTTCTCAACAGGCACGAGGTGCGTGGTGGATTTCCCTTCCCGTTTTGACGTGATCGTGATCGGTGGCGGTCATGCCGGTACCGAAGCAGCCCTGGCTGCAGCACGCATGGGCGTGAAGACCCTGCTGCTCACCCACAATGTCGAGACCCTTGGCCAGATGAGCTGCAACCCGGCCATCGGTGGGATCGGCAAGAGCCACCTGGTCAAGGAAATCGATGCACTTGGTGGTGCCATGGCCACTGCTACCGACAAGGGTGGCATCCAGTTCCGTATCCTCAACAGCCGCAAGGGCCCAGCCGTTCGTGCTACCCGCGCGCAGGCTGACCGCGTGCTGTACAAGGCTGCGGTGCGCGAGATTCTGGAAAACCAGGCCAACCTGTGGATCTTTCAACAGGCAGCCGATGATCTGATTGTGGAAAACGCTGAGGTCAAAGGCGTGATCACCCAGATGGGCCTCAGGTTCCATGCGGATTCCGTGGTGTTGACCACAGGCACATTCCTCGGCGGACTTATCCACATTGGCCTGCAGAACTATTCCGGTGGTCGTGCGGGAGATCCACCCTCCATCGCCCTGGCACATCGCCTGCGCGAGCTGCCGCTGCGCGTCGGCCGCCTGAAAACCGGTACACCGCCGCGCATTGATGGACGTTCGGTTGATTTCTCGGTGATGACTGAACAGCCAGGCGACACCCCCACGCCGCTGATGTCCTTCCTCGGCAAGCGTGAGCATCAGCCCAAGCAGATCAGCTGCTGGATCACCCATACCAACGCCCGTACCCACGAGATCATTGCCGCCAACCTCGACCGTTCGCCGATGTACTCCGGCGTGATCGAAGGTGTCGGCCCACGCTACTGCCCGTCGATCGAGGACAAGATCCACCGCTTCGCCGACAAGGACAGCCACCAGGTGTTCATCGAGCCGGAAGGCCTGACCACTCACGAGCTGTATCCCAACGGCATCTCCACCTCGCTGCCATTCGACGTGCAATTGGAGGTCGTGCGCAGCATCCGTGGTATGGAAAACGCCCATATCGTGCGCCCTGGCTATGCCATCGAGTACGACTACTTCGATCCGCGCGACCTGAAGTACAGCCTGGAAACCAAGGTTATCGGCGGTCTGTTCTTCGCCGGGCAGATCAACGGCACCACCGGCTACGAAGAGGCCGGTGCGCAGGGCCTGCTGGCGGGCTGCAACGCCGCACTACGCGCACAAGGCAAAGAGGCCTGGTGCCCGCGTCGCGACGAGGCCTACATCGGCGTACTGGTCGACGACCTGATTACCCTGGGCACCCAGGAGCCGTACCGCATGTTCACCTCGCGTGCCGAGTACCGGCTGATTCTGCGTGAGGACAACGCTGACCTGCGCCTGACCGAAAAAGGCCGCGAGCTGGGGCTGATCGACGACGAGCGCTGGGCTGCCTTCGAGGCCAAGCGTGAAGGTATTGCGCAGGAAGAGCAGCGCCTGAAGAGCACCTGGGTACGCCCGGGCACGCCTCAGGGTGATGCGATTGCCGCGCGCTTCGGTACGCCGCTGGCCCACGAATACAACCTGCTCAACCTGTTGGCTCGCCCGGAGATCGACTACGCCACCTTGGTCGAACTGACCGAGGCACCGGCTGTGGATAACCTGGTGGCCGAACAGGTCGAGATCAAGACCAAGTACGCCGGTTACATCGACCGTCAGCAGGAAGAGATCGCCAAGCTGCGCGCCAGTGAGGACACCAAGCTGCCGGAAGACCTGGACTACAGCAGCATCTCCGGGTTGTCCAAGGAGATCCAGTTCAAGCTCGGCAATACCCGCCCCGCCACCCTTGGTCAGGCTGGGCGCATCCCCGGCGTTACCCCGGCAGCCATCTCGCTGTTGCTGATTCATCTGAAGAAGCGCAGCGCTGGGCAGAAACTGGAGCAGAGCGCCTGATGTCGGTCACTCAACGTCACGCCGAAGAACTGCTCCAAGGCGCACGCGAACTGGGTATCGAGCTCAGCGCGTTGCAACAGGAACAACTGCTCGCCTACCTGGGCCTGCTGATCAAGTGGAACAAGGCCTACAACCTTACCGCGGTGCGCGACCCCAACGAGATGGTCTCGCGCCATCTGCTCGACAGCCTGTCGGTAGTCCCCTTCGTGGCCGAACGTGGGGATAACTGGCTTGACGTCGGCAGCGGCGGCGGCATGCCCGGTGTACCGCTGGCGATCATGTTCCCCGAGCGCCGCTTCACCCTGCTCGACTCCAACGGCAAGAAGACTCGTTTTCTGGTGCAGGTGAAGCTGGAGCTGAAACTCGCCAACCTCGAGGTTGTCCACAACCGGGTCGAAGCGTATCGACCGGAGCAGCCTTTCGACGGCATCAGCTCGCGGGCTTTCAGCAGCCTGGAAGATTTCAGCAACTGGACGCGCCACCTTGGCAACGCCGACACGCACTGGCTTGCGATGAAGGGCGTGCACCCGGATGACGAGCTGCAGGCGCTGCCGACGGACTTCCGTCTCAGTGCCACGCACGTGTTGCGGGTTCCCGGTTGCCAAGGCCAACGCCATCTGTTGATACTGCGTCGCTCGGTCTAAGGGGAAAGAAGATGGCCAAGGTATTCGCGATCGCCAATCAGAAAGGCGGCGTGGGCAAAACCACGACGTGCATCAACCTGGCTGCTTCACTGGTAGCGACCAAGCGCCGCGTGCTGCTGATCGACCTCGACCCGCAGGGCAACGCGACCATGGGCAGCGGCATCGACAAGCACGCCCTCGAGCACTCGATCTACGACGTGCTGATCGGCGAATGCGACCTGAGCCAGGCCATGCAGTTTTCCGAGCACGGCGGCTACCAGTTGCTGCCGGCCAACCGCGATCTGACCGCTGCGGAAGTGGCACTGCTGGAAATGAAGATGAAGGAGAGCCGCCTGCGTTATGCCCTGGCGCCGATCCGCGAGAACTACGATTACATCCTCATCGACTGCCCGCCGTCGCTGAACATGCTGACCATCAACGCCCTGGTCGCCGCCGATGGCGTGATCATCCCCATGCAGTGCGAGTATTACGCGCTCGAGGGCTTGTCCGATCTGGTCAACAGCATCCAGCGCATCGCCCAGTTGCTCAATCCCAAGCTGCAGATCGAAGGTCTGCTGCGCACCATGTACGACCCGCGTATCAGCCTGACCAACGACGTCACCGCTCAGCTCAAGGAACACTTCGGCGACAAGCTGTATGACGCCGTGATTCCGCGCAATGTGCGCCTGGCCGAGGCGCCGAGCTTCGGCATGCCGGCGCTGGTCTACGACAAACAATCCCGTGGGGCCATTGCCTACCTGGCTTTGGCCGGCGAGCTGGTGCGCCGTCAGCGCGCCGCCGCGAAAACCGCTACCGCTTAAGGAACATCCGCATGGCTGCGAAGAAACGAGGTCTGGGTCGAGGTCTGGACGCCCTGCTTGGCGGCAACACCGTCAGCGCACTGCAGGAAGAAGCCGCCCAGGTCGACACCCGTGAGCTGCAATACGTGCCGCTGGAGTTGATCCAGCGCGGCAAGTACCAGCCGCGTCGTGACATGGACCAGACTGCGCTGGAAGAACTCGCCGCCTCCATCCGCGCCCAGGGCGTGATGCAACCCATCGTGCTGCGTCCCATCGGTAACGGCCGTTTCGAGATCGTTGCCGGTGAACGCCGTTGGCGGGCCAGCCAACTGGCTGGTCAGGACAAGATCCCGGCCATGGTGCGCGAGCTGCCCGACGAGGCCGCCATCGCCATGGCGCTGATCGAGAACATCCAGCGCGAGGATCTCAATCCGATCGAGGAAGCCGTGGCCCTGCAGCGCCTGCAGCAGGAATTCGAGCTGACCCAGCAACAGGTCGCCGATGCCGTCGGTAAATCCCGCGTCACCATCACCAACCTGCTGCGTCTGATCGCCCTGCCCGAAGAGATCAAGACTCTGCTCGCTCATGGCGATCTGGAAATGGGCCATGCTCGTGCGCTGCTCGGTTTGCCCCTGGAACAGCAGGTCGAAGCGGCGCGACACGTTGTCGCACGCGGCCTCACCGTTCGTCAGACCGAGGCGCTGGTGCGCCAGTGGCTGAGTGCCAAACCGGCCCCGGCCAAGGCCAAGGCCGATCCGGACATCAGCCGCCTGGAACAGAAGCTCGCAGAGCGTCTGGGCTCGCCGGTACAGATCAAGCACGGTAGCAAGGGCAAAGGGCAACTGGTGATCCGTTACAGTTCACTCGACGAATTGCAGGGCGTACTGGCGCACATTCGTTGAAACAATTCAGCCTGTAGTCCTGGTCCACTGCTACTACAGCATGGTTGATCAGGCGTAGGCAGGCCCATATACTCCCCGCGCAATTTTGTCGGCTATGAGCCGAGATTCGGCGGCTTTATGGGAGAGGTCGATGGGCATCCCGAGTAAGGCCCCGTTTCATCGTCAGCCAGGTTTTCCGATCCTGATTTTTCAGGCCATCGTGACGGCTGCAATTGCAGTGGTTTTTGCCATCAGTGGTGGATGGGTTGCGGCCTATTCAGCATTGCTGGGTGGGCTGATTGCCCTGCTGGCCAACGCGTATTTTGCATTCAAGGCCTTTCGTTATTTTGGCGCGCGTTCGGCCCGAGCCATCGTCCAGTCGATCTGGGCCGGGGCCATGGGTAAATGGATTATCACGGCAGTGCTGTTTGCACTGGCGTTCGTAGGGGTTGAACCACTTGCACCGATGCAGCTGTTCATCGGTTATCTGCTGGCCCTGTTGGCAGCAGCTTGTGCGCCCCTACTCATGAAAGTTTTCTGAAGCATTGGACCGTTTGAGGCGTTTATGGCTGATACCCCAGCAGAATATATCCAGCATCACCTGCAGAACCTGGTCTACGGCGCTCATCCGGACAAGGGCTGGATCATTGCCCAGACCCCGGAAGAAGTGAAAGCCATGGGTTTCTGGGCTGTCCATGTGGACACCCTGGGCTGGTCGCTGTTCATGGGCCTGATCTTCGTCACGCTGTTCCGCATTGCTGCCAAGCGTGCCGTTACCGGCGTACCGACGGGCCTGCAGAACATGGCCGAGATGTGCATCGAGTTCGTTGAGGGCATCGTCAAGGACACCTTCCACGGCAAGAACCCACTGGTTGCGCCGCTGGCCCTGACCATCTTCGTCTGGGTGTTCCTGATGAACAGCCTGAAGTGGATCCCGGTCGACTACATTCCTGGCCTGGCGCATGCCATGGGCCTGCCGTACTTCAAGATCGTCCCCACCGCCGACCCTAACGGTACCTTCGGTATCTCCCTGGGCGTGTTCCTGCTGATCATCTTCTACAGCATCAAGGTCAAGGGCATCGGTGGTTTTACCAAGGAACTGTCGTTCACCCCGTTCAATCACTGGGCGCTGATTCCTTTCAACCTGTTCCTGGAAATCATCGGCCTGCTGACCAAGCCGCTGAGCCTGGCCCTACGTCTGTTCGGCAACATGTATGCCGGTGAAGTGGTGTTTATCCTGATCGCGCTGCTGCCCTTCTACGTTCAGTGGGGT
Source organism: Pseudomonas sp. NY15364 (assembly GCF_048068235.1). Taxonomy (NCBI): domain Bacteria; kingdom Pseudomonadati; phylum Pseudomonadota; class Gammaproteobacteria; order Pseudomonadales; family Pseudomonadaceae; genus Pseudomonas; species Pseudomonas sp. NY15364. The sequence goes on from NZ_JBLUPX010000002.1 coordinate 22,138, forward strand.
CTCAACGTGCCATGGGCTATCTTCCACATCCTGGTCATTCCGCTGCAGGCGTTCATTTTCATGGTGCTGACCGTGGTTTATCTGAGTGCTGCGCACGAAGATCACCACTGATCGGCATCGAAAAACCCGAAAACCCCTAACTCGTAACCTTAACCTCTAAAAACTCTGGAGCTAACTATGGAACTCGTCTACATCGCCGCTGCCATCATGATCGGTCTGGGTGCCCTGGGTACCGGTATCGGCTTCGCCCTGCTGGGCGGCAAGCTGCTGGAATCCACCGCTCGCCAGCCTGAGCTGGGCCCGCAGCTGCAAACCAAGACCTTCCTGATGGCCGGTCTGCTCGACGCCGTTCCGATGATCGGTGTTGGTATCGCGATGTACCTGATCTTCGTTGTCGCGGGTTAAGAGTTCCTGAGTCGAGGCAGCATGATGAGTGCTGCCTCTTCAGGCTTTTCTTCCCTGAACACGAGATAGCACGAGGTAAATCGCTGTGAACATTAACCTGACCCTGTTCGGTCAAACGATTGCCTTCGCTATTTTCGTCTGGTTCTGCATGAAGTTCGTATGGCCGCCGCTGACGCTGGCCATGCAGGAACGCCAGAAGAAAATCGCAGAAGGTCTGGATGCTGCCGGGCGCGCTGAGCGCGATCTGCAGTTGGCCCAGGAACGCGCTGCCCAGATGCTTCGTGAAACCAAAGAGCAAGCTGCCGAGATTCTCGACCGGGCGAACAAGACCGCCAACGCAATCGTCGAAGAAGCCAAGGCCCAGGCCCGCTCCGAAGGTGAAAAGCTGATTGTTGGCGCAAAAGCCGAAATCGATCTGGAAGTGAACCGTGCCAAGGAACAACTGCGTGCACAGGTAGCAGCTCTGGCTGTCACCGGCGCCGAGCAGATCCTGCAGTCCTCCGTGGACGGCGCTGCGCACAACGATCTGGTCGCAAAACTGGCCTCTCAACTCTAAGCGAGGCTCGCGATGATCAATACCAACACGCTCGCTCGGCCCTACGCGAAAGCTGCGTTTGAGTTTGCCAGTGCTGCACAGCAGGCCGATGCCTGGCTGAACATGCTGTCGCTGTCCGCTGCTGCGGTTCAAGCGCCGGCCATGGCTCAGCAGTTGGTCAACCCGGCGTTGACCGATGAGCAGAAAGTCAATGTGCTGGCGCAGCTCTGTGCCGGTCACATCGACGCTTCGTTCAGCAACTTCCTGCACTCGCTGGGTAGCAACGACCGACTGTCGCTGCTGCCGGTAGTACTCGAACAATTCGCTGTGCTGAAGGCTGAAGCCGAACGCGCCCTCGATGTCGAAGTCGAGTCGGCGTTCGAGCTCAGTGCTGAGCAATTGCAAACTCTGGCTGCCGCCCTTTCCAAGCGGCTCGATCGCACCGTCCAGCCCACGCCCGTGGTCAATCCCGCCCTGATCGGCGGCGTTGTCATTCGTGCAGGTGACCTGGTCATCGACGGTTCGGTCCGCGGCAAGCTGAACAAGCTGGCCGAAGCGTTGAAATCCTGATTTGAGGGAACTGGCATGCAGCAATTGAATCCTTCCGAAATTAGCGAAATCATCAAGCAGCGCATTGAGTCGCTTGATGTATCCGCTCAAGCCCGTAATGAAGGCACCATCGTCAGCGTTTCCGACGGTATCGTGCGCATCTACGGCCTCGCCGACGTCATGTACGGTGAGATGATCGAATTCCCTGGTGGCGTGTACGGCATGGCCCTGAACCTGGAGCAAGACTCCGTAGGTGCCGTAGTACTGGGTGGTTACCTGACCCTCGCCGAAGGCATGAGCGCCAAGTGCACCGGTCGCATCCTGGAAGTTCCGGTTGGTCCGGAGCTGCTGGGTCGCGTCGTTGACGCACTGGGCAACCCGATCGATGGCAAAGGCCCGATCAACGCCGCCGCTACTGACGCCGTTGAAAAGGTTGCGCCGGGCGTGATCTGGCGTAAGTCGGTCGACCAGCCGGTGCAGACCGGTTACAAGTCGGTCGATGCCATGATCCCGGTAGGCCGTGGCCAGCGCGAGCTGATCATCGGTGACCGTCAGATCGGTAAGACTGCTCTGGCCGTCGACGCCATCATCAACCAGAAAGACAGCGGCATCCGTTGCGTCTACGTCGCCATTGGTCAGAAGCAATCGACCATCGCCAACGTGGTGCGCAAGCTGGAAGAAGCTGGCGCTCTGGCCAACACCATTGTGGTTGCTGCTTCGGCTTCCGAATCGGCTGCCCTGCAGTTCCTCGCGCCGTACTCCGGTTGCACCATGGGTGAATACTTCCGCGACCGCGGTGAAGATGCCCTGATCGTGTACGACGACCTGTCCAAGCAGGCCGTTGCCTACCGTCAGATCTCCCTGCTGCTGCGCCGTCCGCCAGGCCGTGAAGCCTACCCGGGCGACGTGTTCTATCTCCACAGCCGTCTGCTGGAGCGTGCTTCGCGCGTTTCCGAAGAGTACGTCGAGAAGTTCACCAATGGCGCCGTGAAGGGCAAGACTGGCTCGCTGACCGCCCTGCCGATCATCGAAACCCAGGCGGGTGACGTTTCCGCGTTCGTTCCGACCAACGTGATCTCGATCACCGACGGTCAGATCTTCCTGGAATCGGCCATGTTCAACTCGGGTATCCGTCCGGCCGTCAACGCCGGTATCTCGGTATCCCGTGTCGGTGGCGCGGCTCAGACCAAGATCATCAAGAAGCTCTCCGGTGGTATCCGTACCGCTCTGGCTCAGTACCGTGAACTGGCGGCATTCGCCCAGTTCGCTTCTGACCTGGACGAAGCCACCCGCAAGCAGCTCGAGCATGGTCAGCGCGTAACCGAGCTGATGAAGCAGAAGCAGTATGCGCCGATGTCCATTGCCGAAATGTCGGTGTCCCTGTACGCAGCCGAGCGTGGCTTCCTGCAGGACGTCGAAGTCGCCAAGATCATCAGCTTCGAGCAGGCCCTGATCGCCTTCTTCAAGCGTGATCACGCCGACCTGATGGCGAAGATCAACGAGAAGGGTGACTTCAACGACGAAATCGACGCTGGCCTGAAAGCCGGTATCGAGAAGTTCAAGGCCACCCAAACCTGGTAACCGCAGCGGGGGCTTTGGCCCCCGCCTGCTTGAACCAAAAGGTGTGAAATGGCAGGCGCAAAAGAGATTCGCAGCAAGATTGCGAGCATCAAAAGCACGCAAAAGATCACCAGCGCCATGGAAAAAGTGGCGGTCAGCAAAATGCGCAAGGCTCAACAGCGCATGGCTGCCGGTCGTCCCTATGCTGAGCGTATTCGTCAGGTGATTGGTCACCTGGCCAAGGCGAACCCGGAATACCGCCACTCGTTCATGGTGGAGCGTGATGTAAAGCGCGTCGGTTATATCGTGGTGACCTCGGACCGTGGGCTGTGTGGTGGCTTGAACATCAACCTGTTCAAGGCGCTGCTCAGAAGCCTGAAGGAATGGCGCGACCAGAAGGTCGAGGCTGATTTCTGCGTGGTGGGCAGCAAGGGCGCGAGCTTCTTCCGCAGCAACGGGGGCAACGTGGTTGCCGCTATCAGCAAGCTGGGTGAAGAGCCGTCCATCAACGACCTGATCGGTAGCGTCAAGGTCGTGCTGGATGCCTATGCCGAGGGCCGTATCGATCGTCTGTATCTGGTGTCGAACAAGTTCGTCAACACCATGACGCAGAAGCCGGAAGTGCAGCAGCTGCTGCCGCTGGCCGCGAGCGATGCACAAGGCGTGCAGAAAGGTCTGTGGGACTACGTGTACGAGCCGGACGCCCAGCAATTGCTGGATGCGCTGCTGGTACGCTACGTCGAGTCGCAGGTCTATCAGTCCGTGGTCGAGAACAGCGCGTGCGAACAGGCTGCGCGGATGATCGCGATGAAGAACGCAACCGACAACGCCGGTGAGCTCATCAAAGACCTGCAGCTGGTTTACAACAAGGCACGTCAGGCAGCGATCACCCAGGAAATTTCGGAAATCGTCGGCGGCGCTGCCGCGGTTTAAGAACGGTTCAAATATTCAGAGGAACCAAAGATGAGTAGCGGACGTATCGTTCAAATCATCGGCGCCGTCATCGACGTGGAATTTCCGCGTGACAAGGTGCCGAGTGTTTATGAAGCGCTGAAAGTAGTTGGCGCCGAAACCACCCTGGAAGTTCAGCAGCAGCTGGGCGACGGCGTGGTACGTACCATTGCGATGGGTTCGACCGAAGGCCTCAAGCGTGGCCTGGACGTCAACAGCTCTGGCAAGGCCATCTCCGTACCGGTCGGTAAAGCGACCCTGGGCCGGATCATGGACGTGCTGGGCAACCCGATCGACGAAGCCGGCCCCATCGGTGAAGAAGAGCAGTGGGAAATCCACCGCCCTGCGCCGAGCTATGCCGAACAGGCTGGCTCCAACGAGCTGCTGGAAACCGGCATCAAGGTTATCGACCTGGTCTGCCCGTTCGCCAAGGGCGGTAAAGTCGGTCTGTTCGGTGGTGCCGGTGTCGGCAAGACAGTGAACATGATGGAACTGATCCGTAACATCGCCATCGAGCACAGCGGTTATTCCGTGTTCGCCGGTGTGGGTGAGCGTACTCGTGAGGGTAACGACTTCTACCACGAGATGAAGGACTCCAACGTTCTCGACAAGGTAGCCCTGGTTTACGGTCAGATGAACGAGCCACCAGGCAACCGTCTGCGCGTAGCACTGACCGGCCTGACCATGGCCGAGAAGTTCCGTGACGAAGGTCGTGACGTTCTGCTGTTCGTCGACAACATCTACCGTTACACCCTCGCCGGTACCGAAGTATCCGCACTGCTCGGCCGTATGCCGTCGGCAGTAGGTTACCAGCCGACTCTGGCCGAGGAGATGGGCGTTCTGCAGGAGCGTATTACCTCCACCAAGAAAGGCTCGATCACCTCGATCCAGGCCGTATACGTACCTGCGGACGACCTGACCGACCCGAGCCCGGCGACCACCTTCGCCCACTTGGACGCCACCGTCGTACTGAGCCGTGACATCGCTTCCCTGGGTATCTACCCGGCCGTTGACCCGCTGGACTCCACCAGCCGTCAGCTGGATCCTAACGTGATCGGCCAGGAACACTACGAGACCGCTCGTGGCGTTCAGTATGTTCTGCAGCGCTACAAAGAGCTGAAGGACATCATTGCGATCCTGGGTATGGACGAGCTGTCCGAAGACGACAAGCAGCTGGTATCTCGCGCTCGTAAGATCCAGCGCTTCCTGTCCCAGCCGTTCTTCGTGGCTGAGGTCTTCACCGGTGCCCCGGGCAAGTACGTGTCCCTGAAGGACACCATTGCCGGCTTCAGCGGCATTCTCAAAGGCGACTACGACCACCTGCCGGAACAAGCGTTCTACATGGTAGGCGGCATCGACGAAGCCATCGAGAAAGCCAAGAAACTGTAAGTAACGGGTGCGCCCTCCAGAGGGCGTCCGGGCCGGAGCGGGCAGCAGCCTGATCCGGCCTCTCAACCGAGGCATTGTTATGGCTATGTCAGTCCACTGCGATATCGTCAGTGCGGAAGAAGAGCTGTTCTCGGGGCTGGTGGAAATGGTCATCGCCCACGGTCACCTCGGTGACCTGGGTATCCTGCCGGGCCACACCCCGCTGCTGACCGATCTCAAGCCGGGTCCGGTGCGAGTGATCAAGCAGGGTGGCACCGAGGAGGTGTTTTACATCTCCGGTGGCTTCCTGGAAGTTCAGCCGAGCATGGTGAAGGTTCTTGCCGACACCGCTGTTCGCGCTGGCGACCTGGATGAAGCCGCTGCCATCGAGGCACGCAAGGCTGCCGAGAAGGCGCTGAGCGAAAAGGGCACCGAGTTCGACTACGGCAGTGCTTCGGCACGCCTGGCCGAAGCTGCTGCCCAGCTGCGCACCATCGAAGAGATGCGCAAGAAGTTTGGCGGCCGCAGCCGCTGATCGCGTATCGCGGTATCACGCAAAGGGGCGACTTATGTCGCCCCTTTGCGTTTCTGGCAAAATAATGCTTTTCGTCTGCGGCTCTTTCCCGCCGCCGCCTAATTTTGCCCAGCAAGGAGCTTTCTATGAGTCTGGATATCGTCATTCTGGCCGCCGGCCAGGGCACGCGCATGCGTTCGGCGCTGCCGAAGGTGCTGCATCCGGTCGCCGACAAGCCCATGCTCGGGCATGTCATCGATACTGCACGCAGCTTGCAGCCGCAGAGTATCCAGGTGGTGATCGGCCATGGCGCTGACAAGGTGCGCGAGCGCCTGGCCGCCGACGACCTGAATTTCGTCATCCAGGCCGAGCAGCTCGGCACCGGCCATGCCGTGGCCCAGGCCCTGCCGCAGCTTAGCGCTGATACCGTGCTGATCCTCTATGGCGATGTGCCGTTGATCGAAACCGCTACCTTGCAGCGTCTGCTGGCGCTGGTCAGTGACGATCAACTGGGCCTGCTCACCGTCGAGCTGGCCGATCCGACCGGCTATGGCCGTATCGTGCGCGATGGCAGCGGTGTGGTGCAGTCTATCGTCGAACACAAGGACGCCAGCGCGGCGCAGCGGCAGATTCGTGAGGGCAACACCGGCATCCTCGCCGTTCCGGGCAAGCGCCTGGCTGACTGGCTGGGGCGCCTATCCAACAGCAATGCCCAGGGTGAGTACTACCTGACCGACGTGATCGCCATGGCTGTTGCCGATGGCCTGACCGTGGCCACCGAGCGCGCTGCCGACGAGATGGAAGTGCTCGGCGCCAACGACCGTATCCAGTTGTCCCAGCTTGAATGCCATTACCAGCAGCGAATGGCCCGTCGCCTGATGGCCCAGGGCGTCACCCTGCGCGACCCGCATCGCTTCGACGTGCGTGGTGACGTCAGCGTTGGCCGCGACGTGACCATCGACATCAACGTCATCCTAGAAGGCAAGGTGATCATCGAGGACGATGTGCAGATCGGCCCGAACTGCGTGATCAAGGACTCGGTGCTGCGCAAGGGCGCCATCGTCAAGGCCAACAGCCACCTGGACGGCGCCGAGATGGGCGAGGGCGCCGATTGCGGTCCGTTCGCTCGCCTGCGTCCGGGGACCAAACTGGGTGCCAAGGCCCATGTGGGTAACTTCGTCGAACTGAAGAACGCAGTGTTGGGTGAAGGCGCCAAGGCCGGTCACCTGAGCTACCTGGGTGATGCCGAGATCGGCGCGCGGACCAATATCGGTGCCGGCACCATCACCTGCAACTACGACGGTGCCAACAAATTCCGCACGGTCATGGGCGAGGATGTGTTCATCGGCTCCAACAGCGCGCTGGTGGCGCCGGTGAACCTGGGCGACCGCGCCACCACGGGCGCCGGCTCGGTAGTGACCAGCGATGTGCCGGCCGATATGCTAGCTGTCGGGCGTGCCAAGCAGCGCAATATCGAAGGCTGGAAGCGCCCCACCAAGAAGTGAACCTGATCGGGCCTGGGTGACCGGGCCTGTGTATAACCTGTCGGAGGCAGCTCTGTATGCTCGGCGTGACGGATTATGCCGCCTTCGTGGTGGCCTTCATCATCCTGCTGGCCATTCCCGGGCCGGGTAACCTGGCGTTGATCCTCTCCACCGGCAAGGGCGGGATTCGTGGCGGGCTGGCTTCGACCTTCGGTATCATCTTCGGCGACCAGGTGCTGCTGTGGTTGGCGGTGGCCGGTGTTGCTGCGCTGCTGAAGGCCTATCCGGCGGCCTTCCATGTCGTGCAATGGCTCGGTGCGGCCTACCTGGTCTACCTCGGCCTGCGCATGATTCTGGCCAAGCCGGGGGCGGCGCCGACACTGGAGATCAAGCCGCGCCAGTACCTCTGGCAAACCCTGGTGATCACGGTCTTCAACCCCAAGGCCATCATTTTCTATATGGCCTTCTTCCCGCTGTTCATCGACCCGCAGCGGCATCAGGGACTGACTACGTTCGCTTTCATGGCCGTGACCATCATGGCGCTGACCTTTCTCTACGGCCTTCTTATCGTGCTGCTGACACACTTTCTCGCCGAGCGTATGCGCGCCAACCCGCGTATCGCCCGTGGTCTCGAGAAGTTGGCGGGGCTGTGCCTGGTCGGCTTCGGGGTCAAGCTGACGCTGAACTGACCGGCGGACGCTTGCGGGCTTTTCGATCATATGTTTTGATTCGCGCCGTTATCTTTCGAATCGAAACTTAAGCATGTCGAAGCGCAATACGCCGCAACGTCGTCACACCATTCTTGCCTTGCTCGCCGAGCAGGGCGAGGTGTCGGTGGATGCCCTGGCTCAGCACTTCGCCACCAGCGAAGTGACCATTCGCAAGGACCTTGCCGCCCTGGAAACAAACGGTCTGTTGTTGCGTCGCTATGGCGGTGCGGTGCCGGTGCCGCAGGAACTGATCAGCGAGCCGACGCAGTTCGTTTCCCCGCACAAACAGGCGATTGCCCGCGCTGGGGTGGCACGTATTCGCGAGCACGCACGGATCATCATCGACAGCGGCACCACCACGGCGGCGATGATCCCGCAGCTTGGCTACAAGCCCGGACTGGTGGTGATGACCAACTCGCTGAATGTGGCCAACGCCCTGCGCGAACTCGAACACGAGCCGGTGCTGCTGATGACCGGCGGCACCTGGGATCCGCACTCGGAGTCCTTTCAGGGCCAGGTGGCCGAGCAGGTGCTGCGTTCCTATGACTTCGACCAGTTGTTCATCGGCGCCGACGGCATCGACCTGGAGCGTGGTACCACCACCTTCAACGAGCTGCTCGGTCTGTCGCGAGTCATGGCTGAGGTGGCTCGCGAAGTCATCGTCATGGTCGAGAGTGACAAGATCGGCCGGCGCATTCCCAATCTGGAACTGCCCTGGAGCAGCCTCCACACCCTGATTACCGACGAGCGCCTGGATACCCAGGCCGCCGAACAGATACGCGCGCGTGGCATCCAGCTGATCCTCGCGCCGCTGGAAAACTAAGGAGAGCCCCATGTGTGGAATCGTAGGCGCCATCGCCGAGCGCAATATCACCCCTGTACTGGTCGAAGGCCTCAAGCGCCTGGAATACCGCGGTTACGACAGCGCCGGTGTAGCGCTGCTGACCGAGCAGGGTGGACTGGATCGCCGTCGCCGGGTCGGCAAGGTCAGCGAACTGCAGGCCGCGCTGGACGCCGAGCCGCTGGCCGGGCGTCTTGGCATCGCCCACACTCGCTGGGCCACCCACGGTGCGCCGAGCGAGCGTAATGCTCACCCACACTTCTCCGGCCAGGATCTGGCCGTGGTGCACAACGGCATCATCGAGAACCACGAAGCGCTGCGTGAGCGTCTCAAGGGCCTGGGCTACGTCTTCAGCTCAGACACCGACACCGAAACCATCGTCCACCTGCTCGATCACAAGCTGCAGCAGTTCGGCGACCTCGCGGCCGCGCTCAAGGCTGCCATCCCGGAACTGCACGGCGCTTACGGCCTGGCCGTGATCAGTGCCAAACAGCCGGATCGTCTGCTCGCTGCGCGCAGTGGCAGCCCGCTGGTGATCGGTATCGGTCTGGGGGAAAACTTCCTCGCCTCCGACCAGTTGGCCCTGCGCCAGGTCACTGACCGTTTCATGTACCTGGAAGAAGGCGATATCGCCGAAATCCGCCGCGACGGCGTGCAGATCTGGGACGCGAGTGGCAATCCGGTGCAGCGCGAAGCCGTGCAGTACCACGAAGGTGCCGAAGCCGCCGACAAGGGCGAGTACCGCCACTTCATGCTCAAGGAAATCCACGAGCAACCGAAGGTGGTGCAACGCACCCTGGAAGGCCGACTGGGCAGCGACCACGTGCTGGTGCAGGCCTTCGGCCCGCAGGCGGCCGAGCTGTTTGCCAAGGTCAAGAACGTGCAGATCGTCGCCTGCGGTACCAGCTACCACGCTGGTATGGTCGCCCGTTACTGGTTGGAAGAGCTGGCTGGCATTCCCTGCCAGGTCGAGGTGGCCAGCGAATTCCGTTACCGCAAGGTGGTAGTGCAGCCGGACACCCTGTTCGTCAGCGTCTCGCAGTCCGGCGAAACCGCCGACACTTTGGCCGCGTTGCGTAATGCCAAGGAGAAGGCGCCGGGGCAGGGCGGCTACCTGGCCAGCCTGGTGATCTGTAACGTCGGCACCAGCTCGCTGGTACGCGAATCCGACCTGTGCCTGCTGACCCAGGCCGGCCCGGAAATCGGCGTGGCTTCGACCAAGGCCTTCACTACCCAGCTGGTCGGCCTGATGCTGCTGACCCTGTCCCTCGGCCAGGTGCACGGCACCCTGGACAAGGCGCTGGAAGCGCAACTGGTAGACGAACTGCGTCGCCTGCCGACCCGTCTGGGCGAAGCCCTGGCCATGGACAAGACCGTGGAGAAAATCTCCGAACTGTTCGCCGAGAAGCACCACAGCCTGTTCCTCGGCCGTGGCGCGCAATATCCGGTGGCCATGGAAGGGGCACTCAAGCTCAAGGAAATCTCCTACATCCACGCCGAGGCGTACCCGGCTGGTGAGCTCAAGCACGGCCCGCTGGCGTTGGTCGACGCCGATATGCCGGTGGTGACCGTGGCGCCTAACAACGAGCTGCTGGAAAAGCTCAAATCCAACCTGCAGGAAGTGCGTGCGCGTGGTGGCGAGCTGATCGTCTTCGCCGACCAGCAGGCTGGCATGAGCAACGGCGAGGGCACTCATGTGGTGGCAATGCCGCATATCCATGACCTGCTAGCGCCGATCCTCTACACCGTGCCGCTGCAACTGCTGTCGTACTACGTCGCCGTGCTCAAGGGCACCGACGTCGACCAGCCGCGTAATTTGGCCAAGAGCGTGACAGTCGAATGAAGCGTGAGGACGTGATCAAGCGGTTGGCCGATGGCGTGGTGTTCCACACCCAGGTCATGGTCAACCCGGCCAATACCAGCGAATGGATCGTGTTCTTCAACAAGGATGCGGGGCGCAGCTTCTTTCTGGTGGACGCTGCCGAGCAGGTGCAGACCTTTACCAGTCTGGATGCGTTGATGGTTGAGCTGCGTGGCTTGGGTATCAAACGGGTGGAAGTACAGCTCTGAGCAGTTGCTCACAGTTGGCGTGGATCAATCTGTGGATATCCTCGTGACAGTTGGCTGAAGCCCTTGAAAATAGGGCTCTACAGCCAGTTGTACAGAAAGTGCTCGCCAGCTTGCCCACTATCCACAGGGTGATTGGATAAGTCGCTTCCTATCCTGTTGATAAGGCTCTGAAAGCCTCACGCAGAAAGGCTTTCAGCGCTTTGTACGGTTTATCGCCAGGGTTCAGGCACTGCCGGGGCGGTAGAGGTGCCGATGCGCTGCGTCATACAGCGCAGATTCCGCGAAGGCGCCTGGATCGAGCACGCGGCCGACCAGGATCAGCGCAGTGCGGCGGAAGTCCTTGGCGGCGACCCTCTCTTCGATATCGCTCAGTGTGCCCAGCACCCAGTCCTGATCCGGCCAGCTCGCTCTGTGGATAACCGCGATGGGGCAGTCGGCGCCATAGTGCGGCAGTAGTTCTTCGACGATGGCCGGTAGATGGCGCACACCGAGGTGGATGGCCAGGGTTGCGCGGTGTCGCGCCAGGTCGTGCAGTTGCTCGCCCTCGGGCATCGGCGAGGTGGTGCCGTAGCGGGTGAGGATCACCGTCTGAGCAATGCCGGGTAGGGTCAGCTCGGATCCCAGCAACGCCGCACAGGCAGCGGTGGCGGTAACGCCGGGAATGATCTCGAAGGGAATGCCGAGCGTGCGCAGTTCGCGAATCTGTTCGCCAATGGCGCCGTATAGCGACGGGTCGCCCGAGTGCACGCGGGCCACGTCCAGGCCGCGCTTATGGGCCTCCTGCAGCAGTGTGATGATTTCGCCCAGGTGCAGCTCGGCGGTGTTGACTACCTGCTCGGCGCTGTGACCCTGCAGCACGGCTTCGGGCACCAGCGAGCCGGCATAGAGAATCACCGGGCAGCTGTGGATAAGTCGCTGGCCCTTGACGGTGATCAGTTCAGGATCGCCGGGGCCGGCGCCGATAAAGTAGACGGTCATGCAGGTTCTCTATCGAAGGTGGCCAGTGCACAGGTAGCGCTGGCGCTGCGGGTTTTCTCTACGAGCAGGCAGGGCGATGTGCCCAGGCGCGCTGCCAATGCCAAGGCACAAGGCTCCGCTACGGCGGGACTGCCTGTGGCTGCTTGAGTCAATGCACTGCCGGTGGTCATGGCTTGATAGATGCTCAGTTGCTCGGGTGCGAAGAACACCAGCTCCAGAGCTAGGTGCTCGGCCAGGCCGTGCAGGCCGGCTTCGTCGCGCTTGTGAGCGATGCTGGCCAGGGCGGCGAGGTTGTTCACCGTCAACTCATGCAAAGCCAGGCTGTGGATAAGCAGGTCGAGCAGCTCGTCCTGGCTGCAGCCACGGCGGCACCCCAACCCGGCGACGACCAGTGTCGTTGAGGCGGATAGGCGATCTGAGGGGGGCGGCAACATGAGTGATGTTCGGGCTGTGCGGTGGCGTAGCTCATCATGGCGCCTGCCAACGGTCAACCGCGATTGACCGGCCGCTGCGGCCTGCGTAGCCTTCTCGCTTTCGAGGTTCTTCCCGGCATGGCGCCGGGGAGCTAAGAGGGAACAGGGTCGATGCCCTGGCTGCCCCCGCAACTGTAAACGGTTATGCCCTTCGTTAGACCACTGCCAACCGGCGGGAAGGTGAAGGGATGCGCGTAGCGCAAGCCGTGAGCCAGGAGACCTGCCTCGACTGACTAGCCACTTGCTCGGACGGGGTGATCCGACGCGGCCAGCACGCCCTTGCGTGCTCGCCTGCGCGTACCCGTCCGCCGAACTTAATGACGCCACGGGGCCCTCCATGAAAACCCTCGCCAAACTGCCTGTCACCATCGTCACCGGTTTTCTCGGTGCCGGCAAAACCACGCTGCTGCGCCATCTGCTGGCCAACGCTGGCGGTCGTCGTATCGCGGTGATCGTCAACGAGTTCGGCGAGCTTGGCATCGATGGCGAAATCCTCAAGCAATGCTCCATCGGCTGCAGCGAGGAAGAAGCCAACGGCCGCGTTTTCGAGCTGGCCAACGGCTGCCTGTGCTGCACCGTGCAGGAGGAGTTCTTCCCGGTGATGCGCGAGTTGGTAGCGCGCCGTGGCGATCTCGAGCATATCCTCATCGAGACCAGTGGCCTGGCGCTGCCCAAGCCGCTGGTGCAGGCCTTCAACTGGCCGGAAATCCGCAATGCCTGCACGGTCGATGCGGTAATCACCGTGGTCGACAGCCCGGCAGTGATCGCCGGCACCTTCGCTGCCTTCCCCGATCAGGTGGATGAACAGCGCAAGCTCGACCCCAACCTCGACCACGAATCGCCGCTGCACGAGCTGTTCGCCGACCAGCTGGCCAGCGCCGACCTGGTAATCCTCAACAAGGCCGACCTGCTCGACGCCGAGGCGCTGGCCGCGGTGCGCGCCGAAGTGGCCGAGGAATTGCCACCAGCGGTCAAAGTGATCGAGGCGCACGGCGGCGAACTGCCGCTGGACGTGCTGCTGGGCCTGAACAGCGAAACCGAGCTGCATATCGAAAATCGCCGCACCCATCACGACGATGAAGACGACGACCACGATCACGAGGAATTCGACTCGTTCCACGTGGAACTACCGGAAACAGAGGAGCCGCGCCTGCTCGCCGCACTGAAAGACGCTGTGGCCAAGTACGGCATCCTGCGCGTGAAAGGCTTCGCAGCGATCCCTGGAAAACCTATGCGCTTGCTGGTGCAGGGCGTCGGTCAGCGTTTCGACCGCCACTTCGACCGCGCCTGGCAGGCCGACGAGCCGCGCCTGAGCCGCCTGGTGGTGATCGGCCAGCAGCTCGACCGCGCGGCCATCGAGGCCGAACTGAAAGCCGCGCTGGCCTGATAAAGAGCGTAGGGCGTACTCGATCGTAGGGCGGACTCAGGAGCGAAGCGAACAGTCCGCCGGATAACATTGGTGTACTGCTTCGCGAGTACACCCTACGGCGCTAAGACCAATCGCGGCTAAAGCCCCTCCCACAGAACGAATATGCATTTACTGCGCACCCAACCCGGCGCCCAACTGCCGGCCGACAGCATCGCCGACCTTGGCCAGACGCCTGCCGAGCTGGTGCTGCTGTGCACGGGGGATTCGCATCTGTCGTTGCTGGCTGAAGCCGCCCGGCAACTGCCGGACGACTACCCCAGCCTGCGCCTGGCCAGCCCGGCGCAACTGAGCAACAACGCCTCGGTGGATTATTACGTCGAGCAGGTGCTGCAGCATGCCAAGGTCATCCTGATCTCCGTGCATGGCGGGGTGAGCTACTGGCGCTATGGGGTGGAGCGCCTGGTGGAACTGGGCGCGCGTGGTGCCACGGTGATCATGGTGCCGGGCGACGACAAACCCGACCCGGAGCTGAATGCCCTCGGCAACGTCGCCGAGGAAGACAGCCAGCGCCTCTGGCAGTACCTGCGTCAGGGCGGGCTGGACAACGCCCGCCAGTTGTTCCACTGCATCGGTAGCCGCTGGCTGGGGCGCGACGATGCCTGGCAGGAGCCGCAACCGCTGCCGCGCGTTGGCCTCTATCATCCGCAGCGTAGCCCGGCGGCGCTGGCTGACTGGCAGGCGCAGTGGCAACCGGATGCGCCCGTGGTGGCGCTGCTGTTCTACCGCAACCACGTACAGTCGGCGAACACCGCCTTCGTCGATACCTTCTGCACGCACCTGATCGCCCGGGGCCTAAACCCGCTGCCGATTGCGGTGGCCAGCCTCAAGGAATCAGCCTGCCTGGATCAGGTGCAGGCCTGGCTGGACGAAACCAGCGCCGCGCTGATCATCAATACCACCGGCTTTGCTCTGTCCAACCCCGAGGCGCCGCAGGCGCGGGTGTTCCGCCGTGACATCCCGGTTGTACAGGCCATCTGTTCGCTGGATAACCAGGCGCAGTGGCAGGCCAGCGCCCAAGGTCTGGGTTCGCGTGACCTGGCCATGCATGTGGTGTTGCCCGAGCTGGATGGCCGGCTGATCGGCACTGCCATCAGCTTCAAGGGCCTGGCCTGGCGCAGCGAGCGCAGCCAGAGCGATGTGGTGTGCTACCAGGCGCACGAGCCGGGTATGGCCTATGTCGCCGAATTGGCGGGTAACTGGTGTCAGTTGGCGATCAAAAGCAACGATCAGAAGCGAATCGGCCTGATTCTGGCCAACTACCCGACCCGTGATGGCCGCATCGGCAACGGCGTCGGCCTGGATACACCGGCCGCCGCGCTGAATATCCTGCAGGCGCTGCAACAGCAGGGCTATCCGGTGGATAACCTGCCGGAGAGCGGTACCGAACTTGTCCACAGCCTGCTCGGTGGCGTCACCAACGATCTCGATGGGCTGGATACACGGCCCTGTGCGCAGAGCCTGGCACTGGATGACTATCTGGCGTTTTTCCACAGCCTGCCGGCGGCCAATCAGCAGGCGGTGCGCGAGCGCTGGGGCGAGCCGCAGGACGACCCGATGTTCCGCAGTGGGCGGATGATGGTCGCCGGCCTGCGTTTCGGCCTGACCTTCGTCGGCATCCAGCCGGCACGCGGTTATCAGCTCGACCCGGCGGCGGTGTACCACGACCCGGATCTGGTGCCGCCGCACGGCTATATCGCCTTCTACGCCTGGCTACGCACGGTCTTCGCCGCCGATGCGCTGATCCACGTCGGCAAGCACGGCAATCTGGAATGGCTGCCGGGCAAGAGCGTTGGCCTGTCCGAGGGCTGCTGGCCGCAGGCGCTGATCGGCCCGCTGCCTAACGTCTACCCGTTTATCGTCAACGATCCGGGCGAGGGCGCGCAGGCCAAGCGTCGCACCCAGGCAGTGATCATCGACCACCTGATGCCGCCACTGACTCGTGCCGAAAGCTACGGCCCGCTGCGCGATCTGGAGCGTCTGGCTGACGAATACTATGACGCCAGCCAGCTCGACCTGCGCCGCGCCGTGGAGCTGCGCGGTGAGATTCTGAGCAAGGTGCGCGAGGCCAGCCTCGACCGCGAGCTGGGCCTGCAACTCAATGATGACGACGACAGTTGGTTGCCGCAGCTCGACGCCTACCTGTGCGACCTCAAGGAATCGCAGATCCGCGATGGCCTGCATGTGTTCGGCGAGTCGCCGGCTGGGCAACTGCGCCGCGATACCCTGCTGGCGCTGCTGCGCATTCCCCGTGGTGATGGCCAGGGCGCCAATGCCAGCTTGCTGCGGGCGCTGGCCCATGGCCTGGCGCTGGGCCTCGACCCGCTCGACTGCGACATGGGCCAACCCTGGGATGGGCTGCGTCCACAGGCGCTTCAGGCTGTGGATAACAGCCTGTGGCGCACCGTGGGTGATACCCGCGAGCGCCTGGAGCTGCTGGCATTGAGATTGATCGAGCAGCGTCTGGCGGGCGAGCGTATCGACGCTTTTGGCGCCGAGGTGGCGTTGATCCTCGACGGCTTGGCCGAGCATATCGCACCGCTGCTCGATGCCTGCGGCGACGCCGAAATGGGCGGCCTGCTGGCGGCGTTGGAGGGGCGTTTCGTGCCCGCCGGGCCGAGCGGCGCACCCAGTCGCGGGCGCCTCGATGTGCTGCCCACAGGGCGCAACTTTTTCACCGTCGACGTGCGCCACCTGCCCACGCCGACTGCCTGGCGCCTCGGCGTGCAGGCGGCGGATCGCCTGCTGGAGCGCCATCTGCAGGACGAAGGCGACCACCTGCGCCAGCTCGGCTTGTCGGTGTGGGGCACGGCGACCATGCGCACCAGCGGTGACGATATCGCCCAGGCCCTGGCACTGATGGGCGTGCGACCGGTATGGCAGCCGGGCAGTCAGCGCGTCGAGCGTTTCGAGGTGTTGCCGCTGGAACACCTCGGTCGCCCACGGGTCGACGTCACCCTGCGCGTGTCGGGCTTCTTCCGCGATGCTTTCAGCAACCTGATCCGCCTGTTCGACGAGGCCGTGCAGGCGGTGATCGAACTGGACGAACCGGAAGACATGAACCCGCTGTCGGCGCGGGTCTGGCGCGAGTCGCTGGCGCTCAAGGACAGCGGCCTGGATGAAGCCGAAGCGCGGCGTCAGGCCGGCTGGCGGGTGTTCGGCGCCAAACCGGGCGCCTATGGCGCCGGGGTGCAGAACGCCATCGAGGAGCGCCTGTGGCAGAGCCGCGCGGATCTGGCCGAGGTGTATCTGAACTGGGGCGGCTATGCCTACGGCAGCGGCGCCGAGGGCGCACCCGCGCGGCAGCGCTTCGTCGAGCGCCTGGAGCAGATGCAGGCGGTGCTGCACAACCAGGACAACCGCGAGCACGACATTCTTGATTCCAACGACTATTACCAGTTCCAGGGCGGCATGCTGGCGGCGGTGGAAACCCTGCGCGGGCTCAAGGTGGCCAGCTACTTCGGCGACAACAGCCAGCCGGATACGCCGCGCATCCGCAGCCTCAAGGAAGAACTCAATCGCGTGGTGCGTGCCCGCGCCGCCAACCCCAAATGGATCGAGGGCATGAAGCGCCACGGCTACAAGGGCGCCTTCGAGCTGGCCGCAACCATCGACTACCTGTTCGCCTTCGACGCCACCAGCGAGCTGGTCGACGACCACCAGTACGCGCTGCTCACTGATGCCTACCTGCTCGACAAAGACACCCGCGACTTTATTCAGCAACACAACCCTGGCGCGCTCAACGATATCCTCGAACGCCTGCTGGAAGCCCAGCAGCGCGGCCTGTGGGAGAATCCTGGCGAATACCGAGAGGCGCTGGAAAATCTGCTGCTCGATAGCGAAGAATCATGAAACGACGCGCACCCGTAGGGTGGGTTAGCCGCCTGTTGCAATGCATAGGTTTCTCTCCGAAGCGGGTGCGGCGTAACCCACCAGTGATGCCACGCGATATATCGCCTGGTGGGTTACGCGGCGCGCTACGCTCCTACGTGGCTGCACGATCAACGTTCTGCGCCGCTAACCCACCCGGTTGCGATGCACTCACTGTGGGAGGCGCTTTAGCGGCGACAGGCTCGCGGCTAAAGCGCCTCCCACAACAGCCTGGTGCGACCCTTCACCTCCACGGATCACAGCCATGACCGAACATCACTTCCCCCTCGCCGCCGTGGTCGGCGCCGATTCGCTGAAGCTGGCGCTGTGCCTGGCGGCCATCGATCCGGCCATCGGCGGTGTGTTGATCGAGGGGCCGCGCGGTATGGCCAAGTCGACACTGGCGCGTGGTCTGGCCGACCTGCTCGATGGCGGGTGCTTCGTCACTCTGCCGCTGGGGGCGAGCGAGGAGCGCATCGTCGGTACCCTGGATCTGGACGCGGCGCTGGGTGAGGGCCGGGCGCAGTTTTCCCCCGGCCTGCTGGCCCGTGCCGATGGCGGCGTGCTGTATGTCGATGAGGTCAATCTGCTGCCGGATCATCTGGTCGATCTGCTGCTCGATGCCGCTGCCAGCGGCGTCAACCATGTCGAGCGTGATGGCATCTCCCATCGGCATGCCGCACGCTTCGTGCTGATCGGCACTATGAACGCCGAGGAGGGCGAGCTGCGCCCGCAACTGCTCGACCGCTTCGGCCTCAACCTGGCCCTCGAGGGTCAGCCGCTACCGACCGAACGTGCCGAGATTGTCCGTCGCCGCCTGGCGTTCGATGCCGACCCTGCTGCCTTCCTGCAGCGCTGGCAAACCGAGCAGGCTGCCCTCGCGGCCCGTTGCCAGAATGCCCGCCAGTGCCTGGCCGATATCCCACTGGATGATGCGGCGCTGGGTGAGATCAGCCAGCGCTGCTTCGCCGCCGGCGTCGATGGCCTGCGTGCCGACCTAGTCTGGCTGCGCGCCGCCCGTGCCCATGCGGCCTGGCGTGGCGCGACGGGTATCGAGCCTGTGGATATCGAGGCGGTGGAAGACTTCGTACTGCGTCACCGTCGCCGTCAGCAGCAACAGCCGGCTGCCACGCCGTCCGAGCAGGGCCAGACGCCGCAGCAGGCGCAGGAACAGAGCCAGGGCGAAGGTCAGTGGGGTGAGCTGCCGGCGCAGCCACAGGCCATGGGTGAGCGACGCGTACCGCCGCGCTGGCCAAAAAAGCCCTGAGCATCCGCCCGCGCACAGCCACAGGCGCGGATGCCCGTAACCGGCCTGGACGACTCGGCGGTGGACTGCGTGGCGCCGTACGTAGCGGCGTGGCCGGTCGTATCGACTGGGCGGCGACTCTGCGCCAGGGCCTACCGCAACGCCGCGAAGAGCTGGTGTTGCGCCCGCGCAGCCAGCAGGCCGACGCGCTGTGGCTGGTGCTGGTGGATGCCTCCGCCTCGACCCGTCGCCACGGTGCCTTGAGCCGAGCCAAAGGCGTGCTCGCCGAAGTCTTCGACAGCGCCTACCGCCAGCGTGCGCGCCTGGCCGTATTGCAAGCCGGTGGCCGCGAAGCGCAATGGCTGTGGCAGGGGCGCAAGGCCAGTGCCGAGCTGCACCGCTGGTTGCAGGAACTGGGCGCCGGTGGCGGTACGCCGCTGCTCGATGCGCTGAATCAGGCGGGTGACTGGCTGTTGCGTCGGCAACGAGCGAAGCCGAGCGAACGCCAGCGCCTGCTGATTCTCACCGATGGCCGCCTGCGTGATCTGCCGCCAATGGCGCCCTTGCCATGCCCAACCCTGCTGCTCGATACCGAGCGCACGCCCATCCGCCTGGGCCGCGCCCGCCAGTTGGCGCAGGCGCTGCAGGCCGACTACCACCATATCGACGACCTGGCGCCCGGCGTGCCAGGGCGCACCTGGAGAACCCCATGAAAACCCTGCTGCTGGTCGGCATCGGCGCCGGCGACCCGGACTACATCACCTACCAGGCGATCAAGGCGCTGCGCCGCAGCGACGTGATATTTCTGATGGACAAGGGCGCGGCCAAGCACAAGCTCAACGCCCTACGCCGTGAAATCTGCGCGCGCTTTTTGGGCGGCCACACGCCGCGCTTCGCCGAAGGCCTGCAGCCGGAGCGCGAACGCGAGGCGGCCGACTACCGCGCCAGCGTCGACGAGCTCAACCGCGACAAGCAGGCGGTGTTCGAGCAACTGATTGACGAGCAGATGGCTGATGGCGAGACGGCGGCCTTTATGGTCTGGGGCGACCCGTCGCTGTACGACAGCAGCATCCGCATCATCGAGGCCATGGCGGCGCGGCGCAGCGACTTCGTTTATGACGTGATCCCCGGCATCACTAGCCTGCAGGCGCTGACTGCGCGTCACCGCATCCCGCTCAACAGCATTGGCCGCGCCGTGGAAATCACCACCGGCCGCCTGCTCGCCGAAGGCTGGCCGCAAGGCGTAGACAGCGTGGCGGTGATGCTCGACGCCAAGGACACCTACCGCCGCTTCGTCGGTCAGGGCCTGCATATCTACTGGGGCGCCTACGTCGGCACTGCCGATGAAATCCTGATCGCCGGGCTGTTGGATGAGGTGGCTGAGCGCATCGTCACCACTCGCGCCGAGGCGCGCGAGCGCAATGGCTGGATCATGGATAGCTATCTGCTACGCAAGGAAGGGTCAGCGGGGCAATGAAGCGTTGGGGCTGTAGGCAAGAGGAATCCTGTCCGCCCTGCATGCTTGTTTCGACGTTTCTTGTTCATGGCCGAAATCATCTCGGTTGAGCTTTCAATCAGACTCAAAGGCAAATTTTCCGACTCAAACGCATAAACGAGTAGCGCTGGGCAAGGCGCTTCGCGGGGCGCTTGCAGAGAATCGAGGGTAATCGCTTCACACATAAGAACAAGAGCTTGCCCATGAACATGCACCAGAGCGACGCCGAACCCGTCACCGGCCATATCGGACGCAGTCAGACCCGCGTCGAAGATGCTGCCCTGCTGCGTGGTCTGGGTCGCTATGCCGACGATATGGCGACGCCGCCAGGTACGCTGCACGCCGCTATCGTTCGTTCGCCTCATGCCCACGCCCGAGTGCTTTCGGTCGATGCTTCGGCAGCCTTGAGCATGCCCGGTGTGCACGGCGTGCTGACGGGCGAGGACGTCAAGCGTTGGGCCAACCCGTTTCCGGTTGGCGTGCGTGCGCCCATGGAGCATTGGTGTCTGGCCGTGGACAAGGTTCGCTACGTCGGCGAGCCGGTCTGCGTGGTGATCGCCGAAGACCGCTACCTGGCCGAGGACGCGCTGGACGCGGTGCAGGTGGAATACGAGCCGCTGCCGGCGATCGTCGATCCGGAAGCGGCCACCGCCGAGGACGCGCCGGTGCTGCACGAGGCGGTCGGCAGCAACGTGGTCAACGAGCGGCACTTCCGCTACGGCGAGCCCGAGGAAGCCTTCGCCAAGGCCGCGCGGCGGGTTTCGATCAAGGTTCATTTTCCGCGTAACTCCTGCACGCCAATCGAGTGTTATGTCGTTCTTGGGCAGTACCAGCCAGCGACCGGCACCTACGACGTGCTCTCCAATTTCCAGGGGCCTTATGCCCTGCACTCGGTGATGGCGCGCGCGTTGAACGTGCCCGGCAATCGTCTGCGTATGCGTACTCCGCCGGACTCGGGCGGCAGTTTTGGCATCAAGCAGGGTGTATTTCCCTACGTCGTGCTCATGGGGCTGGCGGCGCGCAAGGTAGGCGCTCCGGTGAAGTGGGTCGAAGATCGCCTCGAGCATCTGCAGGCCTCCTCCAGCGCCACCAACCGGGTCTGCGAGATCGAGGCAGCGGTAGAGGCTGACGGTCGCGTGCTGGCGCTCAAGTACGATCAGATCGACGACTGCGGTGGTTACCTGCGCGCGCCGGAGCCGGCCACGTTCTATCGCATGCACGGCAACCTGACGGGAGCCTATGCGATCCGCAATCTGCTGGTACGCAATCGCGTGGTGCTGACCAATAAGGTGCCGAGTGGCCTGAACCGCGGCTTCGGCGGTGGCCAGGTGTATTTTTCGCTTGAGCGTGTGATGCACCAGATTGCCGTCGAACTGGAGCTCGACCCGCTCGATGTTATCCGGCGCAACCTGGTGCCGGCTGACGCCTTTCCCTATCGCGCTGCCGCCGGGGCATTGCTCGATTCCGGCGACTATCCGGCAGCAGTCGATCTTGCCGTGCGCGACGGTGGGCTGGATGAGCTGTTGCGCCGTCGTGACCAGGCGCGCGCCGAGGGGCGCATCTACGGCATCGGTTATACCGCGGCCGTGGAGCCGTCGATCTCCAATATGGGCTATATCACCACGGCGATGACGCCCGAGGAGCGGCGCAAGGCGGGCCCGAAGAACGGCGCGGTGAGCACGGCCACGGTCAGTGTTGGTCCGCTCGGTGATGTCTCCGTACACGTGTCTTCGACGCCGCAGGGGCAGGGGCACCAGACCGTTGTCGCGCAGATCGTCGCTGAAGTACTGGGTGTGGCGCTCGAGGGCATCAGTGTCAACGTGGAGCTGGACACTGGCAAGGATGCCTGGTCGATCGCTTCTGGCAATTATTCGAGCCGCTTCGCTGGTGCCGTCGCCGGTTCGGTTTACAACGCCGCGATGCGTATTCGCGAGCGGATGGCAGGCATCGCGGCATCGATGTGGCAGGTGCAAGCCGAGGATGTGCGTTTCGCCGGTGGCAAGGTATTCGTCGAGGGTGGGCCGAGCCAGGCATTCCATCGTATTGCGGGCGCTACCCACTGGTCTCCCGGCCTGCTGCCCGAGGGTGAGCGTGGTGGCTTGCGCGAGACGGCATTCTGGAGCCCGCCTCAGCTGACTGCGCCGAGTGATGAGGACTGCATCAACAGCTCGTTGTGCTACGGCTTCATCTTCGACATCTGCGCGGTGGAGATCGATCGCATCACCGGTGAGGTCCACATAGACCGCTACGTGACCTGCCACGATGCCGGGCGCATTCTCAATCCGATGCTGGTCGATGGCCAGATCCGTGGCGGCTTCACCCAGGCTCTGGGCGTCGCGCTGATGGAGGAATTCGCCTACGCCAGTGACGGCAGCTTCCTCTCCGGTACCTTCGCCGATTATCTGGTGCCCACGGCTCCCGAAGCGGTGGAGCCCGTGATCCTGCACATGGAGACACCATCGCCGTTCACCCCGCTGGGTGCCAAGGGTGTCGGTGAAGGCAACAACATGAGCACCCCGGTATGCATCGCCAACGCGGTGGCGGATGCGCTCGGCCGTTCCGATATCCGCCTGCCGCTCACGCCGTCACGGGTGCGCAGCATGATCGACATCGACGAGCCGGCTGCACCCGAGGGAATGACGCTGGATACGCCGAAAGTGGCCGGCGGCTCGACGCTGCAGGCCGAGGATTCGGTGGAAATTCCCGCCTCGCCACAAGAGGTGTACGACGCGCTGCTCGACCCGGACACCTTGAAGTCGATCATTCCCGGCTGTCACGCCTTGGAGGTGGAAGGAGAGAACCACTACCGCGCCGACGTTACCGTGGGCGTCGGCATGATCCGCGCGCGCTTTGCCGCGAAAGTCGGGCTGACCGATCTCGATCCGCCGCATTCGCTGAAGCTGTCCGGCTCCGGCAATAGCCCGATGGGCTCGGCCACCGGCAGTGCGAAGGTACGCTTCATCGAACTGGACAATGGCCATACCCGTCTCGAATACGCATACGAGGCGGCGGTCAGTGGCAAGGTCGCCGCGGTCGGTGGGCGCATGTTGCAGAGCGCCTCGAAAGTCATCATCGGGCAAATCTTCACTCGCCTGGCACAACGCCTCAGCGGAGCGCCGATGCGCCTTGGGCTATGGCAGCGCCTGCTCCAGCTGTTCGGCAAAGGAGGTGGGCAATGAAGCCGGCCGCATTCGAATACGTTCGCGTTGCCAGTAAGCGCGAAGCCCTGGAAATCCTTGCCGAGCATGGTGAGCAGGCCCGAATCATCGCCGGCGGCCAGTCGTTGATGGCGGTACTCAACATGCGCCTGGCGCAGCCCAAAGTGCTGGTCGACATCAACCACGCCGCTGACCTGCACCACCTCAACGTCGAGCGCAGCCACCTGTGCGTCGGTGCTGCGGTGCGCCAGGTCGAGCTGATGGATCGCGCCAGCCTGGCCGACGAGGTGCCACTGCTGGCCCGCGCTCTGCCCTGGATCGGCCATTTCCAGACCCGTAACCGTGGCACCGTGTGCGGCTCCGTGGCGCATGCCGACCCCAGCGCCGAGATCCCGCTGTGCCTGGTCACCCTCGGCGGCCTTGTGGTGCTCGAATCGCTCAAGGGTAAGCGCCGCGAAATACCGGCGGCAGAATTCTTCCAGGGCGTGCTGACCACCGCGCGGCGTGCGGACGAGTTGGTCAGCGAGGTGCGCTTCCCGCTGGCCGATCCGCAAGTGCGCTATCGCTTCCGTGAAGTGGCCATGCGTCATGGCGACTTCGCCCTGGTGGCCCTGGCCGCGTGCATCCGCGAAGACAGCGTCGAGCTTGGCGTCGGGGGTGTTTCCGACCGCCCGGTGCTGCGCCACCTGCCGCGCGGTGCGCAATTGCCGGAGGCACTCAACGCCTTCGCCTGGTCGCTCGGCGCACAGGACGACGTACATGCCAGCGCGGCGTATCGACGTCATCTGGTACGCGAGCTCGGCCGCCAACTCATCGAGGAACAGGACCATGCGCGCGCCAGTTGATCAACGTTTTCCCGTTCGCCTGCAACTCAACGGGCGTATGCGCCAGGGGCATGCCGAGCCGCGCATGCAGTTGTGCGATTTCCTCCGCCACGAGCTCGGCGCCACCGGCGTGCATGTCGGCTGCGAACACGGTGTTTGCGGTGCATGCACGGTGCTGGTCGACGGCGTTGCCTCGCGCTCCTGCCTGATGCTTGCGGTGCAGGCGCACGAACGGAGCATCGACACTGTCGAGTCGCTGGCGCGCGATGAGGTGATGAGCGATCTGCAGCAGGCATTCAGCCGCCACCACGCGCTGCAGTGTGGTTTCTGCACCAGCGGCATCTTGATGTCCTGCGTGGAGTTCCTCGAACGCGTGCCCCAGCCCGATGAGGCTCAAGTACGCGACATGCTGTCCGGCCACCTGTGCCGCTGTACCGGTTACACGGGAATGGTTCAGGCCGTGCTGGAGGTGGCGCTGCAGCGCCAGGCCTTACAACAACAAGAAGCCTTGGAGAACACCCATGTTTGATTTAGGACGCAGCTTTCTTGCCGCAGTCGAGCGCCGCCCGGGTGCGATTGCGATCAGCGACGGCGCGTTGAGAAAAACCTACGAACAATGGTTTGCCGACATTCAGCGTGCCGCCCACGGGCTGCAGCGTCTCGGGCTCGCCAAGGGCGATCGTCTGGTGGCAGTGATGCAGAACAACTGGCAGATGGCGACGTTGCACTGGGCCTGCCAGTTCAGTGGCATCGTCATGACGCCGCTGAACTGGCGTTGCACGGCGGATGATCTGAGCTGGTGTCTGGAGGATGCCGATGCCCGGGCACTGATCCACGACGATTCCTCGGTCGAGGCTGTACGTGGCGCTGGCCAGCTGCGAATTCCCTGCGTCAGCGTTGGCGAACTGGCAGACGAGAGCGCCCTGAGTTTCGAACAGCTATGCGCCGAGGCGCCGGCGCAGACCATTCTGCGCGCCAGCCCGGAAGACTGGTCGCTGATGCTCTATACCTCAGGCACCACCAGCCGGCCCAAGGGCGTACCGCGTCGGCACCGTGTCGAACGTGCGGCAGCCGTGGCGCATGTGGCGCAGAACCTCTACGGCCACGAGGAGTGCACGCTGGGGGTGATGCCGCTGTACCACACCATGGGTGTGCGCTCGCTGTTGTCCATGACGCTGATCGATGGCCACTTCGTCTGCGTACCGAAGTTCGACGTTCAGGCCACGCTCGATGCCATCGAGCGCGAGAAAATCAGCAACCTCTATCTGGTACCGACGCTGTACCACATGCTCATCGAGCACCCGGAGTTCAGCCCTCAACGGGTCGCCAGCGTGCGCAAGATCGGCTTTGCGGGAGCGCCGATGAGCGACGGTCTGATGCGTCGGGTCGAGGCAGCGTTTCAGCCGGAGCTGTTCGTCAATCACTACGGCAGCTCGGAGATTTACACATTCACCATCGACCAGAATGCGGCGCGCAAGCCAGGTTCGTCCGGCCGCTGCGCATTGAATCAGCGGATTCGCGTGGTCGGTCTGGACGCTCGCTCACCAGACGAGGTCGCCAGGCCCAACGAGGAGGGCCAGATCATCGCCGACCTGGCCAGCGACGAGGCCTTTGAAGGGTACTGGAAGCGTCCCGACGCGGATGACAAGTCGCTGCGTGACGGCTGGTACTTCACCGGTGACACCGGATTCTTCGATGAGGAAGGCGACCTGTTCGTCACCGGTCGTGTTGATGACCTGATCATCACCGGTGGCGAGAACGTCAGCCCGGCGGAAATCGAGAACGTCTTGTCGCTGCACCCAGCAGTAGAGGAAGTCGCGGTGGTCGGGTTGCCCGACGAGCAATGGGGCAAGCTGATCGCCGCTTTCATCAAGTTGCGCCACCCGGTCAGCGAAGCAGAACTAGACACCCACTGCGTCACTTCCGGCCTGGCCCGTTTCAAGCGCCCGCGTCGCTACGAATTCATCGAGCAGATTCCAAAATCCCCGGTCGGCAAGATCCTGCGCCGCGTACTGCTCGCCCAGTACGGCGAGCTCAAGGCTGACAGCTGACCCCATTAGACGAGAGGAAAGACCATGAATACCACCGAGATTGAGCAGTTCCTGAACAACCCATTCGACGGCTTCAACGTTGAGGTCGACACCGCTCGTGAACGTGCCGACATCATCCTCGGCCGCCCACCGTACAACGTCATTGCCATGAGCCAGCGCGAAACGCTGCGCCAGGTATTCGAGGCGCTGGATGCGCATCCTGGCGTTCGCGTGATCGTGTTGCGCGCCCAGGGCGAGCATTTCTCCAGTGGCGGCGACATCAAGGGCTTCCTGGAAGCATCGCCGGAGCATGTTTCCAAGCTGGCCTGGAACGTCGCCGCGCCAGAACGCTGCAGCAAGCCGGTGATCGTTGCCAACCGTGGCTACACCTTTGGCGTGGGCTTCGAGTTGTCGCTGGCCTGCGACTTCCGCATCGCTTCGGAAACCGCGCGCTACGCGCTACCGGAACAGAATCTCGGGCAGATCCCGGGCTCCGGCGGTTCGGCGCGTCTGCAGAAGATGATCGGCATCACCCGCACCAAGCACATGGTCATGCGTGCCAAACGTGTCAGCGGTCAGCAGGCCTATGACTGGGGCTTCGTCACCGAATGCGTACCGGACACCGAGCTGGAAAGCACGGTCGACGCGCTGGTCGACGAGCTGCGCCGCTTCTCACCGCTGGCCCAGCGCACCGCGAAGAAGCTGATCAACGACAACGAGGACGCACCGCTGAAGGTGGCCATCGAGATGGAGGGCCACTGCTACAGCCGCCTGCGCAGCTCGGCCGATTTCAAGGAAGGTGTCGAGGCATTTCACGGCAAGCGGCCCGCCGTCTTCCGCGGGGAATAAGCTGCGCGGCCGCCGAGCCGCCTCCAGCACGTGTGCCGTCCTTGCTGGGCGGCATCCGGAGAACGACCGAACGCTCACACAACAACAAGCGAAGGCGTTGCCATGATCCAGAAACCGCTTCATCCCGCAACCGAAGACTCGGTTGCCGACAATGCGCCCACTCTAAGCCGGGCTTTCAACTCCAAGTCCATCAGTGCGGGGGTGGTCGCCGCCCTGTTCGGTTGTACCGGTCCGGCTCTGGTGGTGATCAACGCGGCCGAGGCGGGCCGCCTGAGCAATGCGCAGACAGTTGCCTGGCTGTTCGGCATATATGTATTGGGCGGGCTAATCAGTCTGTTTCTGGCATTGCGGTACCGCCAGCCGATCTGCGGCGCCTACAGCATTCCGGGCGCGGCGATCCTGGCGGCCTCACTAACCGTCATTCCGTTCAGCGATGCGGTCGGTGCCTTCATCATGAGCGGTGTCCTGGTGCTACTGCTTGGCGCCAGTGGGCTGATCGGGCGCTTGATGCGCTGGCTGCCGATGCCGATCGTGATGGCGATGATCGCCGGGGCGCTGATCCGCTTCGCCACTGGTTCGGTCGATGCTGTCGTCACGGCCCCGCTAATCGCTGGCGTCGCTGCGCTGAGCTTTTTCCTGACGACTCGGTTCTTCCGATCCATTCCGCCGGTGTTGGTCGCCGGGCTGGTCGGCTTGGTTCTGGCCTTCGCCTTTGGCCAGTTGCAGCCAGCCGATGTGAGCATTGCCTGGGTGATGCCTGAACTCACCATGCCGACCTTTTCCATCGATGCCTTTCTGGCCATCACCATTCCGCTCACTGCGTTGGTGATTGGTGCGGAGAATGCCCAGGCCACTGGTGTGCTGTTGGCCGAGGGGTACAGCCCACCAGTCAACACGATGACCGTGGTCAGTGGCATCGGCGGTGTACTGGCCAGTGTGCTGGGCGGGCATAACGCCAACATCGCCGGGCCGATGACGGCCATCTGCTCGTCCGAGCAGGCCGGCGATAACCCTCGGCTGCGCTACGGTGCTGCGTTGGTCAACGGTGTGCTGTTTATTCTGTTCGGGTTGTTCGCCGGCCTGGCGGTCCCGTTCATCCTCGCCTTTCCCAAGGCGCTGATCGTTGTGGTTGCCGGCCTGGCGATGATCGGCGTGCTGCTCGGCTCGCTGCAACAGGCTTTCCAGAAGGGCGGAGCCTGCCAGATCGGGGCTTTCGTGGCGCTGGCGGTGGCTATGAGCCAATTCACGCTGCTGGGCATCAGTTCCCCGTTCTGGGCGCTGCTGTCGGGGGTAGCGGTGTCGTGGCTGCTCGGCGAGATGAAGCGTTGAGCGGCACCCCGGCTCTTCTTCGCGAGCGGTCCAGAGAGGCTAGAGCTGCGCGTGATGGCGTGTATCAAAATTCGTTAATGGCCAGAGGTTTTACCCGGCCCATAAGATGAAGCTGCTGAACTAGACGGGGCCGGTAGAACCGGCACCGTATACAACCGACAAAAACAAAAACGGTGAACAGCAATGAACAATCAACTGCCTTGTGGGCCCATCTCCAGCCTGGCCTCAGCCATAGCGGCGAGGTCTCTGCACCTGACGTTCGGACGCACCAGCAAAGACGCCTGATTGCCCAGCTCTACACGAACAGCGTGTGGAGCGGCAGTTTCGGTTCTGGCCCTGGTCCTCACACGTTACGGCAGATAATTATGAAAAACCTCGCCAACCCCGCCTCGGTCGTTGCGCTTTGCTGGGCGGCTTTCCAGATTTACATGGTCTACGGTACCCCGCTGGATCTGATGGTCGCAGTACCGATCCACATCATGTTCGGCGTCGTACTGACGTTCATCACCCATCCGCTGCGCAAAGGCGACGTCGACCGTTTCACCGCCGCGCGCCTGTCGGACTACCTGCTCGCCGCGGTGGCCGTGGCCATCGCCCTGCACTATCTGCGGAGCGGCGAAATGCTGAACATGCGCATCGCTATGGTCGACCCGCTGACCACGTTAGACATGGTGGTGGGCATCGCCACCATCGTGCTGGTGATCGAGGCCGTGCGCCGCGCCCTGGGCATGGGGCTGACGGTGGTGATCCTGGCCTTCCTGGTGTACCAGTTCAGCGGCCCGCAGCTGCGCGACATTCCGATGCTGGGCCTGATCGGGCACGACGGCGAGCCGAGCCGGCTGTTCTTCGAGACCTTCCTCGACATGCAGACGATGCAGAACGAGGGCGTGTTCGGCATCCCCAGTATCGTCTCCTACAATCAAGTCTTCTACTTCCTGCTGTTCGGCGCCTTCCTCCAGCTGTTCGGCGGCGGTCAGCTGTTCATGGATCTCTCGGTGCTGTTGGTGGGCCGTTTTCGTGGCGGGATGGCCAAGGTCTCGATCGTCTCCTCTACGCTGTTCGGCTCGGTGAGCGGCAGCGCCACAGCCAACGCCGCGGTGATGGGCATGTTCACCATCCCGGCGATGAAAAAGTCCGGCATGAGTGCCGAAGAAGCCGCAGCGGTGGAAGCGACCTCCTCGACCGGTGGGCAGATCATGCCGCCGGTGATGGGCGCTGCGGCCTTCCTCATCGCCCAGTTCATGGGCATTCCTTATGCCGAGGTGGCGATTGCCGCATTGATTCCAGCGCTGCTGTTCTATGTCGCGCTGTATTTCGTGGTCGACCTACTGGCGCGCCGCAAAGGCCTGGCCGGACTGAAGCGCGCGGAGATCAGCACCGGCTGGGCCAGCGTGCTCAAGCGCCTGTATCTGCTGATTCCGGTATTCGTGCTGGTCTACCAGATCATGGCCGGCCGCGCGCTGAGTTCGGCGACCCTGCAGGCGATCTGGATCACCCTGGTTTTCGGCCTCTGCACTCGCGTCTGGGAGGGCTTGCGTGCGGAGGGCGGTCGCGGCGTGCTGAAGGCTACCGGTTCGGTGTTCAGTGACTCGTTGCAGGCACTGGATTCCGGTGCGCGCGGCGCCATTGCCGTAGCCATTCCCTGTGCCGGCGCCGGCATCGTGGTCGGTATCGCCTCGATCACCAACCTTGGCCTGACCTTCGGCACCTTCGTCACCGCACTGTCCGGCGGCATGCTGATCCCCGCGCTGCTGCTGGTGATGTTCATGGTCATCGTGATGGGCATGGGCATGCCCACCACCGCCGCCTACATCATGGGGGCCATCCTGGCTATTCCGGCGTTGGACAAGCTGGGCGTGCCGGCCATCTCGGCACATTTCTTCGTGCTCTATTTCGCCGCGCTGTCGATGGTCACGCCGCCGGTAGCTCTGGCTGCCTTCGTCGCTGGCGGGATCGCCAAGGCTAACGTGTGGAAGACCGGCTGGGTGGCGTTCCGCTACAGCCTGGCCGGCTTCCTCGTCGCCTTCGCTTTCGTCTTCAGCCCCGCGCTGCTGCTGCAAGGCGACTGGCAGGCAATCGTTCCGGCGGTGGTCACCGCAGTGATCGGTTGTTACGCCCTGGCCGGCTGCGTGGTGGGCTACCTGCGCGCACGCAACACGCTGCTGGAAACCATCTTGCTGTTCGTCGCCGCGGCGCTGTTGATCACCCCGGTGATCAAGGCCTCCCTGGCGGGACTGGTGCTGCTCTGCGGCATCTGGGCATGGCAGAGCCGTCGGGCCAAGGCCCAGCAAACCGAATGTGTGCTGAGCCGGTCGGGCGCCTGATGGCCCGCACTGCGAAATCAATCGAGGAGAACAACAATATGATCAAAGCACTGAAAAAACATGCGACCGTTGCGCTGCTTGGCATCATCGGTCTATGCGGCAGTGCGATCGCCGCCGAGCCGGTAAAGGTCAAGTTCGCTGCCGGGCCGACCGGTACGACCTGGTACGCCTATGCTGGCGCTTTGCGCGGAGAGATGCTGCAACGGCTGCCGGCAGGCTCCTCGGTGGACATTCAGGGCACGCCCATGGCCATCGCCAACACCAAGTTGCTGGCAGCCCGGCGAGCTGACATCGGCCTGATCTTCCCGCCCGTTGCCGCTTGGGCCCAGCAGCCGTTCGGTCCGTTCGAGCGCAAGATCGACAACGTTCGCGGCCTGGTCGGCGGCCTCGACCAGTACTACCAACGCATCACCGTGCAGAACGACAGCCCCATCCAGTCCATCGCCGATATTCGCGAGAAAAAGCTGGCAGTGCGTATCGGTACCGGCCCGCAGGGCAGCCTAAATGAATACATCGCCAAGCTGATCCTCGAGGCCAATGGCCTGAGTTACGAGGCGATCGAATCTTTCGGCGGCAGCATCAGCAAGTCTAGCCTGAGCATCCTGCAGGACCAGTTCGGCGACAGGAAAATCGACATGATCATCGGCATCACCACCGCTGGCCACCCCAACACCGCCCAGCTGTCTATCACCCCCGGCCAGCGTTTCCTCGATCTGAGCGACGAGGCCATCAGCTTCCTGGAGAAATACGGTTTCGTTCGCACCACCATGCCTGCCGGCATGTTCGAACATCAGGACAAGGCGGTCGAGGGCGTCGGCTTCGTCACCTCTCTGTACGCCAACGATCAGGTCTCCGAGGAAGCGGCCTACGCCATCACCAAGGCAGTCCTGGACGGCCGTGAGGCGCTGCAGCGCTCGTTTGGCTCGATGAAGGACTGGACCGCTGAGGGTTCCTTCGACCCAGCCAACCTTGCCGTGCCGCTGCATCCGGGCGCCGAGAGGTTCTACCGTGAAAGTGGCCTGCTGAAATAACGCCACCCTGGCCTTACGGCGCGTGCCGCGTAGCTCTTTTCGCCCGATCTCAGAGAGGATCAGATGACAGTCGACAAGCGATACGATGGCGGTCAGGCCATCGTCGAACTGCTCCGACGCAATGGTGTGGACAGGGTGTTCACGGTGCCTGGCGAAAGCTTCCTGCCGGTTCTCGACGCGCTGCACGATGCTTCCGACATCGCCCTGGTGGTGTGTCGCCAGGAAGGCGGTGCGTCGATGATGGCCGAGGCCTATGCCAAGACCACCGGGCGCCCGGGGGTTTGCTTCGTGACCCGTGGCCCAGGCAGTGCCAATGCCCTGGCGGGGCTGCATGTCGCCTCGCAGGACTCCACGCCGCTGCTGGTCTTCGTCGGTCAGGTGCCTCGTGGTTTTCAGCAGCGCGAGGCATGGCAGGAAGTCGATGTCGGTGAGCTGTTCGGCCCGGTCGCCAAGTGGGCCGTGGATATTCAGGATGCCGCGCGCCTTCCCGAGTATCTCTCGCGCGCTTTCACCACGGCTCGCTCCGGCCGCCAGGGGCCGGTGGTGCTGGGGCTTCCGGAAGATCTCCTGTTCGAAACCGTTGCACCGTTGGCGCTAGAGGCGGCGCCGATCAACCAGGGTTATCCAGCGCCGGCGGCGATGGCGCAACTGCAACAGATGTTGAGCGAGGCGCAGCGACCGCTGGCTATCTTCGGCGGCTCCGGCTGGAATGCTGAATGCCGGCAGGCGCTGCAGGGCTTCGCCGAAGCCCAGGGGCTGCCGGTGGTCACGGCCTTCCGCCGCCAGGACCGCTTCGATAACGGTCACCCGAACTATGCTGGCGATGCTGGACTGGGCATGAACCCGGCGCTCGCCAAGATGATTCAGGAGGCTGACCTGCTGGTTGCGGTCGGTACGCGCCTGGGCGATATCACCACTCGCCACTACGAATTGGTCGAGGCACCTCGGCCACACCAGCGGCTGGTACATGTCCATCCCGATGCGCAGGAGCCTGGCCGGGTCTACTGGCCGGAGCTGGCTGTCTGTGCTTCGGTGACGAACTTCGCTGAAGCTGCCGCTGAGCTATCACCGCCGGCTGCACTGTCCGCCGAACGCCGTGCCTGGCTGAGCCGCGCCCAGGAAATCCGTCAGGCCTGGCAGCAGCCTACGCAGCTGCCGGGCCCTTTGCAACTCGGTGAGATCGTCGCCTGGCTCGGCAATCGCCTCCCTGCCGATGCAGTGATCAGCAATGGAGCGGGCAACTACACCCTCTGGGTCCATCGGTTTTACCCTTTTCGCGACTGGGGCAGCCAACTGGCGCCGACGTCGGGTTCGATGGGGTACGGTCTACCGGCGGCAATCGCTGCCAAGCTCGCCCAGCCCATGCGGCCGGCCGTGTGCTTCGCTGGCGATGGCTGTTTTCAGATGACCTGCCAGGAGCTGGCCACGGCGGTGCAATATGGCGCCAACGTGATCATCGTGGTGGTCAACAACGGCTCCTACGGCTCGATCCGCATGCATCAGGATAAGCATTACCCCGGTCGGCGATATGGCACCGACCTGGTCAACCCGGACATGGTTACCCTCGCCAAGGCCTATGGCGCCGTTGCGGCACGGGTGGAGCGGACCGAGCAATTTGCCGATGTCTTTGAGCAGGCATTGGCCTGTGACCGACCTTTTCTCATCGAGCTGATGATCGACCCGGCAATCCTGCGGCCCTGAGCGAATCGCCTCGAGGTCGGGCCTGGCCTCCCACAAAACCGTCAGTGCCCGACTTCTGGGAAGCGCGCCTCGCGGCGACTGGCGTGTAGGTGGGCTTGGCCACTTACCCCAACCGAGGGCGGTCTCGACCGCACAGAGACTTCCACTGTATCGAGTCCATTCGCGAACAAGGCTCCTACATCCGGAGCCTAGCCGCCCGTAAGCTCTGCCCGCTCAGTGCATCACCGAGCCGCCATCCACAACCACGGTTTCCCCAGTCATGAAGGCGCTGTCGTCGCAGGCGAGGAACAGCAGCGGGCCGATCAGGTCGCCTGGCATCTGGTCACGCTTGATTGCGCGGCTGGCGATCACCGGCGCGGTCAGCCGTTCGCGCATCTCGGCGTTGGCTACCACACCTTCGCTCAGCACCAGGCCCGGTGCCAGCGTATTGACCGAGATACCGTAATCGCCCAGCTCACGTGCCAGCGCGCGGGTCAGCGCAAGAATAGCGCCCTTGGAGGTTACGTAGTGCAGCAAGCCCGGGGTGCCCTTGAACGGCGTGCCGGAGGAGATGTTGATGATCCGCCCGTAACCGCGCTGCTTCATGTAGGGCGCCACCGCACGGGCGCAAATGAACGGACCGCGCACGTTCACCGCCATGACCTTGTCCCACTCAGCGAGGTCGATGTCCTCGAAGCTCTTCATCTTTAGCGAAGCGTAGATCGCGGCATTGTTTACCAGTACGTCGATCTGCCCGAAGCGCTCCATCGCCGCGGTGGCCATGGTTGCCGCCGACGCCTCGTCGGTCACGTCGGTCGTCAAGGCAATGGCTTCGGCACCCATGCCCTCAAGTTCGGCCACTAGCGAAGAGCCATCGAGCACATCGGCGATGACGATGCGCGCGCCCTCGGCCGCCAAAGCGCGGGCGTAGGTCGCCCCGATGCCCTGGGCTGCGCCGGTGATGATAACAACCTTGTCTTTCATGCGATTCATAGACGTCTCCAGTCAGACCCGGCCACAGGGGCCGGGATGTAAATAGCGACCTTGCACAGGCCTCATGAGATAAACGCGGTCACCAGGTCCGGCTGCCAGGCGATCAGAATCATCACCAGCAGGGTGACCAGCAGGAACGGCAACAGTGGCCGCATGATGTCGCCCGGCCGGCAACCGGTGACACGGGACGCGACGTAGAGCGCCGCGCCCACCGGCGGGGTGAGCAGGCCGAGGGTCAGGTTGATACACATGATCACGCCTAGATGGTAGGCGTTGATGCCATAGACCGACTCGGCCACCGGCAACACGATCGGCACCAGCAGGATCAGCGCCGCGATGCCGTCGAGTACCATGCCCACCACCAGTAGGAGTGCGATCAGCAACAACAGATAGATGAAGGGATCGGACGTCATTCCCTGCATGATCGCGCCGAGCTGCTGCGGGATTTGCTCGTAGACGATGACCCAGCCGAAAACCGCCGCCGCGGCGACCAGCGCCAGTACCACACCGCTGTTGATCCCCACTCGCAGTAGCATGTCTCCCATGCGATCGAGCTTCATCTCGCCATGCGCGAAGCGACCGACCAGCACCGCTATGGCCGCGCCCACCGCAGCGGCCTCGGTCGGCGTCGCGATGCCGCCAATGATCGAACCGATCATCACTACCGGCACGCTGAGCGACGGTACGCTCCGCACCACATTGCGCACCATCTGCGCGCGGGTCAGGCGCTCGTTTGGGGGGTACTGGTAAAAGAAGCCAAGCAATGCGATGACCAGGATGAAGCCACCGGCCATCAACAGGCCGGGAACGATGCCGGCGATGAACAGGTCGCCGATGGATATCTGCGCAAGCACGCCAAAGATCACGAACAGCATCGACGGCGGAATTACCGGCGCCAGCAGCGCCCCGGCTGCCGTGGTCGCGGTGGCGAAATTGCGGTCGTAGCCCTTCTGATGCATCTCCGGCACCATCACCTGGGACATGACCGCCACCTGGGCGTTGGCCGAACCGACGATCGAGGCCAACATCATATTGGCGAGGATGTTGATGTAAGCCAGACCGCCGCGGACCGAACCGAGAAACACCGACGCGAAGGCGACCAGGCGGCGGGTGATGCCGCCCTCGTTCATCAGTTCACCGACCAGCATGAACAGCGGGATGGCGAGTAGTCCGTAGTTGTCCAGCCCGCCGAAGAACTGCTGCGGGTAGGAGAGAAACAGCACGCTATTGCCGCTGGACTGAATGTAGATCATGGCGCTGACCGCCAGCACCAGCGCGATCGGCACGCCGATGAAGAGCAGCACGGTGAAGAGTCCGATGATCATTGCGCTATTCCCCCGAGCCGGTGGCGGCAGCAGGCCCGGCCCCCGGCGCCGGATGCGGCGCGCCCAGGCTATCGAGCAGGTTGGCCAGTGCATGGATGGAGCTGGTGAAGGCCACCAACGGAAGAATCAGCCAGAACCAGAACTTGGCGACGCCGAGCGTTGAGGTCGGTTCCTGGTAGATGAAATTGAAGGACTGCGCGGCAAACGCGTCGAAGTCGAAACCGTGGCGCCATAACGACAGTGGGTCGAACCACAGGTAGCAAAGCACCAGCAGCGCCACGGCAAAGCCAAGCACCACCAGATCGGCGGTGCAGCGCAGCATCTTGCAGGCAGTCTCTGGCACTGCGTCGGTGAGCAGGGTCACGGCGACGGCTTCGCGTGTCTGCAAGGTGACCGACAGGCCCAGCATCGCCAACCAGACCATGGTCAGCACCGCCAATTCGTCCAGCCAGAAGATCGGCGCCTTCAGCGCGCGCCCGGCAACATTGACCAGGATCATCAACGGCAGGATCAGCACCAGCGCGCGCAAGGCGGCGCGTTCGCTGCGACCAATCAGGTTACTCAGCGCCCGGATCATAGGCATTCTCCCGAACAACTTATGCAGGTGCCCCGCGCGCCTGTCACGCCACGGGGCTCGGAATCAAGGTTTGAGATCGGCCGCTTCCCGGCGCAGATCAGCCAGCGCCGGGGCCTTCTTCAGCCAGGTTTCTTCCCACTGCTGCAGCGTATCGCCGAAGAATTCGGGCCCCACCGGAGTGACCTTGACGCCGGCCTGCTCGATGCTCGCCTGGGTGTCGGCCTCCGATTTTTCGTAGTGCGCCGTCAGTGTGTCGAGGTGCTTGCGGGTCAGTTCGCGAATCATCGAGCGGTCCTCTTGCGGCAACTGCGCCCAGACCCGCCCGGACATCAGTCCGATCACCGGGAACATCATGTGATTGCTCTGCAACACCGTTTTGGCACGCTCGTAGAGGCGCAGCTTCCAGATCAGCTCGAGATCGGCATCGACGCCGTCGACCTGGCCGTTGGCCAGGGCGTCATACACGTCTGTAACCGGCATCGGCGTCGAGGCAGCGCCGAGAAGGCGATAAAAATCCTGTACCGGCGGGAACGGCGTGATACGGATTTTGCGGCCATTGATCGCCTTGACGTCGTCGGTGGGGAAGGCATTGAGCATCAGCCGCATGCCGGCCACGCCATAACCGAGCCCGACTACACCCGCCTTGGCCGGTAGCTGATCAAGCATCCCCTGGGCGGTCTTGCCATTGAGCAACTGACCGGCCTGCGCCACGTCATGCACAAGATAGGGGGCGAACAAGGCACCGAAGTCCGGCACCCGGTTCGCCACTTCGGCGGTGGTCATAAAGGCCATGTCCAGCGCACCGGTCTGCAACTGCTGCAGCATGCGCGCCTCACTGCCGAGCTGGCCGGCGGGAAAGACCACCACATCGTATTTGCCGCCGGAGCGTTCCTTGAGTTCCTCGCCCATGGCCTGTGCCGCCTGCGACCAGGCATGGGTGCCAGGGACGACCAGCCCCAGCCGCAGGTCCTTGGCCATCGCACCGGCACTGAGCAATAAGGCGGCGGCAGAACATAGCGCACACAACAATTTCGTTGTTTTCTTCATGACTCACCTTTCTTGTTGTTATCGAACAAATGACCGGGCGAAACGGACAGCACCACTGTCACGCACAGGCGTTTTTTTCACGCGGCGCCTGCGATACGCGAACCACGAATGGCCTTCGTCTGCCACCTCGGTATTTAGCAGAGCATCAAGCGATGCACGGATGACGCTTTATTCACGCAGGGATGTTTATCGCGGGCATACGACTGACGAGCGCGGCCTGGCAGCCGCGACGAGAACGGGTAAAAGCATGCGCGCGGTGACATGAAAGGTTTGCAGGCGTTCGGCGAAGGTTCATACACGGACCTCATTTATTGTTCTTGTGGCCGGCCCGGCAACCTTCGACGACTGCGGGCTCGGCTATCCAATTGCTGGGCATGAACGTAGCGCAAGGCCTCTATCTCAGCCATTAGGGAATAATGATGCAGAGAATCACGGATCGTTATGGGGTGCGCAGACGATCTCCGAAATCGATGAAAGCCGGTGCCGACGAATCTCCAATTAATAGCGCGGGACATCGCTGGTTCTGATGGCGCGCATCAGAAAACCTTAATAGGCAGACCTGCGTGACGCTCCTAGCATGGCCAAAACAATAACCACGAGAGAACTTGCCATGCCGTCCATGCCCTCTTCCTCGGCCGAGCCCGCTAGCGCTGCTCTGCCTGTCGGTGCCACCCTGCGCGGCTGGCTGGATCATCTGCAGAACACTCAGCGACTGAGCGTGATCCGCCCAGGCACGGCGCTGCGCTTCGGCGTTGCAGCCATCGCCAACCGCCTGGACGGCCACAGTGCATCGCTGTTCCTACAGCCGGGCGGCCACACAGTCCCGGTGATCTCCGGTCTGCTCTCGGACCGCCAGTGGATGGCCGAGGCCATGGGCGTCGAGTCGAGCCAGGTACTGGCGCGCTTCGAGCAGGCCAGCCTTAACCCCCTGCCCTGGCAGGAAATCGCCGACGCGCCCTGCCAGCAGGTGGTGCACCGCGACGTCGATCTGCTCGCCCAGTTGCCCATCCCCACGCACAACGAGCACGACAGCGGCCCCTACATCACCGCCGGCCTGCTGATCACCCGCAACCCGCGCACCGGCGTGCAGAATGTCTCCATCCACCGCCTGCAGGTCAGCGGTCGCAACCGCCTCGGCGCGCTGCTGTTGCCGCGTCACGCGTTGGCCTTCTTCCAGGAGACCGAGCGCGAGAACGAGGACTTGGAAGTTGCGGTGGTGGTCGGTTGCGACCCGCTGACGCTGATGGCCTCGCAGGCCATCGTACCGATCGACCACGACGAACTTGAGATCGCCGGCGCGCTGCATGGCCGTCCGCTGCCGGTTGCGCAGTGCGTAACCAACCGCATTCGCGTGCCGGCCGATGCCGAGATCGTCGTCGAGGGCCGCCTGCTGGCTAATACGCGCGAAGAGGAAGGGCCGTTCGGCGAGTTCCCGCAATACTACGGCGAGCGCGCGGAGCGGCATGTGATCGAGGTCGATGCCGTCACCCATCGCCAGGCGCCGATGTTCCATACCATCGTCGGCGGAGGCCTGGAGCACCTGCTGCTGGGCGGCATCCCGCGGGAGGCGACCATGCTCGCGCACCTGCGTCGCAGTTTTCCTTGCGTGCGTGACGTCCACCTGGCGCGCGGCGGCGTGTGTCGCTATCACCTGTACGTGCAGATCGACAAGCGCTCGGAGGGCGAGGCGAAGAACGTCATCCTCGGCGCGCTCGGGGGCCACTATGACATCAAGCATGTGGTGGTGGTCGACAGCGATGTCGACATCCACAACCCCACCGAAGTCGAGTGGGCAGTGGCGACGCGTTTCCAGGCCGACCTCGATCTGGTGCTTATCCACGAATCCCAGGGTTCCAAGCTCGACCCGTCGACTCGCGACGGCGTTGGCTCGAAGATGGGCTTCGACGCCACCGTACCGCTGGCCGCACCGCCGATGCGCTTCAAGCGCATCCGCGTGCCAGGAGAGAGTGAGGTTGATCTCGCCGAGGTCAGTCAGCCAGCCGACGCCGACTGGCAGCAACTGTTCGGCCAGCCGCACAACGGCTGACCGGCGGTGGGCGCGCGGCGCATTGGCGCCACGCGCCCACAAACGGACACCGGCGTCACCGGCCGGCACCCGTATTCTCTCTACGCTCAAGCGATAAGGCGGTCCTCGAACTGGCCGGCCCACAAGGCGCCAGTTCGGGACGTCACGCGCCCAGGCCAAGACTGGCCAGGACGCGGCGCCCTCGCCGATGGTTGAAAAACAAACATAAGCAACTTCGCCGGACAGGAGATTCAAATGCAGCAGGCACGACATTTCATCGACGGACAGTGGTGCGACGACGACCGGTGGGCCGACAGCCTCGATCCCGCCAATGGCGAACTAGTTGGCCGCTTCGCTGACGGTGGCGAGGTCCAGGCCCGCGCCGCCGTGGAGGCTGCCGAGCGCGCCTTCGAGAACCCGCAATGGTCGCAGAATCCACGTCTGCGCCAGCAGCTGATGCTGGACTGGGCGGCCGCGCTGAAGAGTCGCCAGGAGGAACTGGCGAGCCTGCTCACCCGCGAGAACGGCAAGGCGCTGGCGCAGTCGCGCGGCGAGATCGGCGGCGCCATCTCGGAAATCCTCTATTACGCCGGGCTGGCGCGCCACAATCCCGGCCACGTGCTGGAAGTCGCGCCCGGCGAATTCTCGACGATGCTACGCGAACCGGCCGGCGTCGCCGCACTGATCATTCCCTGGAACGCTCCGGCGGTGCTGCTGGTGCGCGCGCTGGCCCCGGCACTCGCCGCAGGCTGCACCTGCGTGGTCAAGCCGGCGCCGCAAACCGCGCTGTTCAACGCCGCCTTCCTCGCCCCGCTGCTGGATCTGCCGGATCTCGCGCCCGGGGTGGTCAACCTGTTCGCCGAGACCGGCCACACCGGCGCCGCCCACCTGGTCGCCACGCCGAAGGTCGACGTGCTCAGCTTCACCGGGTCCACCGCCACCGGAACGCGGATCATGCAGGACGCCGCGCCGACCATGAAGAAACTGTCGCTTGAGCTGGGTGGGAAATCCTGTTGTGTGGTGCTGGAGGACGCGGACATCGCCGCGGTGGCGCCGAAGCTCGCTGCCGCTGCGACCATCATCTCCGGGCAGCAGTGCACCGCCGCCCGCCGTGTGCTGGTGCATGCCAGCCGCGCAGCGGAAATGAAGCAGGCGCTGGCCGCGGCGCTGGGCGAAGTGCGCCTGGGCCACGGGCTCGAGGTGGCCACACAGATGGGCCCGCTGATCGACTGGCGTTCGCGCGATCTCGTCGAGCAACGCATTCGCGAGTCGATGGACTGCTGCGACGAGGTGTTGCTGGCAGGCGCTCGACCAGGCGATGCGCTGGGCCGCGGCGCTTTCCTCTCGCCAACGCTGATCGCGCATCAGGATAGCGGCGCATTCTTCTGCCAAGAGGAAATATTCGGCCCTCTGCTGGTGCTGGAAACATTCGAAGATGAGGCAGAGGCTGTGCGCCGGGCCAACCACAGCGAGTTCGGCCTCTCGGCAAGCGTCTGGACCCGCGACGGTGCACGGGCCATGCGCCTGGCCCGCGCCCTGCGCAACGGCACCGTATGGATCAACGATCACAACAAGCTGTTCGCCGAGGCGGAAACCGGCGGCTACCGCAAGAGCGGGCTGGGCCGCCTGCACGGCTACGATGCGCTACTGGATTTTACGGAGCTCAAGCACATCTATCAGAATGTTGGCTTCTTATAGCCAGATCGACGAGGTTGGGAATGGAACTACGCCAGCTGAAGTATTTCACCTGTCTGTACGAGGAGGGGTCGGTGACCAAGGCCGCACAGCGGCTGAATATCGTTCAGCCCGCCCTGTCGATGCAGATCGCCAAGCTGGAAGAGGAACTCGGCCAACCACTGTTCGAGCGCACCCCCAAGGGCATGACGCCCACTGAGGCCGGCGTGCAGGCCTATCGGCTGTTTATGCCGATCCTCGGCGAGCTGCTGGAGGCCCGGCAGACACTGATCGACCGCAGCGGCGAGATCGGCGGGCGGATCAATGCCGGGCTGATCGCCTCGGCGGCCAACCAGGCGCTGGCCAGCACCCTGGCCTATTTCGTCGAGCACCATCCGGATGTCGAGTTGCAGGTCAGCTACGGCTACAGCCAGGATCTGATCGATCGCGTGCTGTCCGGCGCGCTGGACTTCGCGGTGATCAACCAGAGCTTCCAGCAGGAGCACTTGCACCGTACCGACATCCTCGACGAGGAACTGCTGGTAGCGACCGGTGCCACGACCCGGCTGCGCCTGCCCACGCCGATTCTGCTCAGCGCACTGGGTGGCCTCAAGCTGGTGCTGCCTTCGCGCCGTCATGGTTTGCGTATGGTCATCGATCAGGCACTTGCCGCGCAGAGCCTGGAGCTGACGCCGCACCTAGAGCTCGACGACCTCACAGTGATCGAGAGCTTTCTGCGCCGCAGCGACTGGATCAGCGTACTGCCGGCCACCGTGCTGCAACGCGGTCTGGAAGAAGGCGCCTTGCGCGCCTATCCGCTGGCGGCCCCCGGGATCACGCGACGCATGGTCTGCGTGCACGACAGCCGTCGCCCGCTGACCCCTGCCGCGACGCTGTTCATCGACATCATCAGCAAGACGCTGGCCACTGCACTCAATGCCATCCACTTCTACAAGGAAGGCGCCATTCAGGAATCCGACCATGATCTCAACTAGCCCCCGTCCGCAGCGACTCGTCATCGGTATCTCCGGCGCGTCCGGCGCAATCTACGGGGTGCGCCTGCTTGAGCTGCTGCGCGACACGCCAATCGAGACCCACCTGGTAGTCTCGAAGTCGGCGCTGATCACGCTGTCCCACGAAACCGGGCTGACCTGGTCGCAGCTCAAGCCGATGGCCACCGTGTGCTACTCCAATCAGGACATCGGCGCGGCCATCGCCAGCGGCTCGTTCAAGACCATGGGCATGATCGTCGCGCCCTGCTCGGTGCGTTCGATGTCGGAAATCGCCAGCGGCGTCACTTCCACCTTGCTGACGCGCGCCGCCGATGTCGTGCTCAAGGAGCGTCGACGCCTGGTATTGATGGTGCGCGAGACGCCGCTACACCGAAATCATCTGCGCACCATGACCGAACTGGCCGAGCTTGGCGCCATCATCGCTCCACCTGTGCCGGCTTTTTACGCCAAACCTGCTTCGCTGGCAGAGATGGTCGACCATACGCTGGGCCGCGTGCTCGACATGTTCGATATCGAGCTCGGCGTGGTCAAACGTTGGCGCGAAACGCCGGAATACCTGCCCACCCTCGACGAAGTCGAGGCGAGCACCTGTGAGCGCTGATGAACATGAGCGCCGTGGTCATTCGTCAGGCGTTGGGTGCTTCAGCGATCCAGCGTTGCCCGGAACTCATCGATCAGCTCCAGCACGCGAGCGCGGGCCTGGTTCTGCGGAAAGTGCCGGCAGTGTTCAAGCAGCAGCGTGCGGCATGGGCCACTTACCATGGACGCGAGGTTTTGCAACTGGGCCGGGGTGGCGAATTCGTCGTTATCACCCTGGATGGCGAGTACGGGCACTTGAATGAGAGGCAGGGCCGTGTGGAGATTCCAGGTGGCGAAGTCCGGGTTGAGCCAGGTGTCGCTCCAGCCGTGGAAGGCGCCCTCGAGGTTGCTGCCGTGGTAGGCACGCAGACGTTCGTGCAGGTCGCCGCGGGTGTATGCCTGGACCGTGCGGCGCACGCCAGCGACGCTGGCAGGCTCGACGTCTACATGCGGTGCCAGTACCACGACGCCCTTCACCCGTGGGTCCTGGCGAGCCGCGTAGGCGAGGGCGATGGAGGCTCCGTCGCTGTGACCGACCAGAATCACCTGATCGAGTGCCAGGCCATCAAGCACATGTTCGAGTTCCTGCGGCCCGTCCTGGCTCAGGTAGTCGAGTGGACGCGGCAGCGTCACCGGGCTCGAGCGACCATAGCCCTGCCGGCTGTAGACCAGTACTGGCGCGGCACAGGCATCGGCCAGTTGCGCTGGAAAGTCTTTCCACAGGTCAAGACTGCCAAGCCCCTCATGCAGCAACACGAGCACAGGTCCCTGATCTGCTGGCCGCAGAAGCTGGTATTCAAGACGGGATATGCGGGTCTGGAGAAACTGCCGATGCGTCATTACGTGGAAGCCTGTCTGACTGAAGAGGCGAAGGTTAACCGA
This sequence comes from Pseudomonas sp. NY15364, assembly GCF_048068235.1. Taxonomy (NCBI): domain Bacteria; kingdom Pseudomonadati; phylum Pseudomonadota; class Gammaproteobacteria; order Pseudomonadales; family Pseudomonadaceae; genus Pseudomonas; species Pseudomonas sp. NY15364. Next base: position 65,954 of record NZ_JBLUPX010000002.1, read on the forward strand.
TTTTCACGCTGGGTCCGGCGAGGGAGCGTTGAACATGCGCCAGCTTGACCTTCACGTGATGGATAGTGCCTTGCAGTGGGCGCGCGATGGGCATCCGCTCTGGTTGTGTACGGTGCTTTCCACCTATGGTTCGGCGCCACGGGCGCCCGGTGCGATGTTGGTGGCACGCGCGGACGGCCAGTTCGTCGGCTCGCTGTCCGGTGGTTGCGTCGAAGAGGCTTTTCTCGAAGCGCTGGCACGCGGTGAGCTGCAGGCGCCGGCACAGATCGTTCGCTATGGCGAGAGCGACGACGAGCGTCAGCGCTTACGACTGCCGTGCGGCGGCATCCTTCAGGTTCTGGTCGAACATCGGCAGCCTGACGAGCACTGGCTTAATCATCTGCAGGATGTCAGTGCTGCTCTGCTTGGCCAGCGTCGGCTGGTTCGCGAGCTCGATCTCACGAGCGGTAAATTCTCACTGGCGCTCGATCTGGGGGGTGAAGCTACTCAGGTGCACGCGGAACAAGTGCGTGTCCGTGTCGGCCCAGCACTGCGCCTGGTGCTGGCCGGTCTGTCGCCCGTGGCCGAGTACTGTGCCAGCTTCGCTCGCGCCATTGGCTGCGAGGTGATCGCCTGTGACCCACGGGAGGAGATGAGCGGGCATGCTCCCCAGGGCGCCCGGTTCTACCCGCGGATGCCATCAGAATTCATTGCCGCCGGGAATTGCCATGAAGCCACCGCGGTGGTCGCCCTCACTCATGACCCGCGTATCGATGACCTGGCCCTGATGGAGGCGGTACGCACGCCAGCGTTCTATATCGGAGCCATGGGCTCGCGGCAGACGTCCGCCCGTCGTGCTGAACGCCTGGCTCGGGTGGGTGGCTTGAACGAGGAGCAGATTGCGCGTATCCATATGCCTATAGGTCTCGACCTTGGCAGCAAGACTCCGGCCGAGATCGCGCTCTCGGTGATTGCCGATGTCTTGCGGGTATACCATGGCAAGGCGCGCGATGAACTCTGAAGCAATTGATCCTTGTCGATCCGTGAGTGCTGCAGCCGGTATCCAGACGGATAACCACCGCATCGCTAATGTGAGTGACTGTGAGTCACCCAGCACGCCGTCGATCCATCGAGTCGGAAGGAGTTAGCAATGTCTGTCGCACAGCGGGTCTTTCACGGCAAATTCGGTCGGGTCGCTCTGCTTGACATGGATCGCCCTCTGGTCACTCACTCACATCATGAGTGCCATGTACTGATAAAGGCATCCGGCGCGGATACCTTCTTCAACGTCAATGGCCGTCAGGTGCCTTTGACCGATCGCTGCGCGGTGCTGGTCAATGCCTGGCAACCTCATTATTACGACTTTCAATCGGGCGCTGAGCAGACACAGATCCTCGCGCTCTATATTGAACCTGCCTGGCTGGCCGAGGCGCAGCAATCCTTGGCATTGAGCGCACACCCGGGCTTTTTCGTGCAGCCATGCATCGAGCTGAGTAGCAAGAACCGGGCAATGGCTGATCAGTTGATCGCAGAGGCCTGCAGTGTCGGGCTGGTGCCGCGTGAACGCATCGAGTTCTTGCTGTTCGATTTCCTTATCGAACTGATCGAGGATTACTCGCAATGGCGGCAGCTACGCCGTCTTGGCGCCCAGGTGTTCCAGGGTTTTCGCGATACGCGTATTCGCCGCGCCTGTGACTATCTGCAAAGTCATCTCGATGATCCCGATTGCATTGGCAACGCGGCACAGACTGCGGGGTTGTCCCGTGCGCACTTCTTCACGCTGTTTCGCAAGGATACCGGCATGACGCCCGCTCTGATGCTCAACGATGCGCGTATGCGCCGCGCTTTCCTCTGGTTGGAGCGCGAGCGAAGCGGCACCCTTGGCCAGCTCGCCGAGAGCCTTGGATTTTCCGAGCAGGGTCACTTCACGCGGTTCTTCAGGCAGCATATCGGCGCATCCCCAAGCCAGTATCGGCGGGTAGTCGATAGCTACAATCCGAGTCTCAGGGAGTGAGGACGATGCAGTGATGAGCTCATTTTTCAGCGGCAGATGCAGGCATCTGTCCTGGCGGTCTGTAACTACGGAGGCAGGTTCAGGTCATGCTTCCTGATTTAGCGTATTCCCTCGCTGAAGGCCGCCTGTAGCACTGCTAGCGCGCTGTCTCGCTGCGAAGTATCCGCCCCATCGATTCCTCATAGAAGGTTGATACTCCATGCTGTCTGCTCTGCATGCGATTGACACCGTTCTTCTGGCTTATGTCTTCGGCGTCTTCGTCCTGGGGGGGGTGATCAAGGGGGTATCCGGGTTCGGTATGCCGCTGGTCACCGTACCGCTCATTGCTCTGGTCGCACCTGTACCGACGGCTGTTGCTCTTTCCTTACTGCCAATCATCATTTCCAATATCAGCCAGGGGTATGACTGCCGCCGTCACTACCACGTGCTGGGCTTGGTTTGGCCGCTGCTGATCAGCCTGGCAGTGTCGCTCGGTCTGGCCGTCCAGTTGCTCGGCAGTTTTCGTCCGGAGGTACTGGCCATCATCATCGGGGTGATGATCCAGGTCTTCGTGATCTCCCAGTTGACGCCCAATCCTCCGCTCATTCCGCCACGCTGGCGCTTCGGTGCTTTGATAGGCGCGGGGTTAAGCAGCGGGCTTCTCGGTGGGATGACGTCCTTCTATGGCTTTCCGGCGTTGCAGGCGCTGTTGGCTCTGGGGCTTGGGCGTACCGAATTTATCCTGGCAAGCAGCCTTTTTTTTCTGGTGGGGTCGGTGATTCTGGGGGCGGGTCTGCTGATGCAAGACATTGCGTCCCCCATGCACCTGTTGCTCTCGCTTGCGTGCGTGCTGCCCACCCAGCTGGGTATGTCACTGGGAGAGTTCATTCGCGAGCGCCTGTCACAGGCGATGTTTCGCGGCATCACCCTGGCGGTGCTATCGGCCACTGGTCTGGCAATGATCGTGCGTGCGCTAACAGCCTGATGTCGCTATGGGCGGGGTTGGGTCTCCCCCGCTCATTCCCGTCCGACTTACAACCAGCTCCAAGAAACACCGGTATACACGCCAAACCCTTCCCCTGGCGTGGAGCGCGCCACATCCGCGCCGTTGTCGTTATAGCCCGGCGTCACGGTGGCGGCGTAGCGTTTGTTGGTCAGGTTGCGCAGGTCGAGCCAGGCTTGCCAGTCGTCCTTGGGTGAGGCGTAGCCGAGGGTGGCGCCGAAGGTGGCGTAGGCATCGGCGTAGTAGGAATTGGCGTAGTCCACTGCGACCTTGGAGGCGTACTGGCTGTTGAGCCCGGCGTAGAAGCCACTCGGGTGGTCGTAGCGCAGTTCGGCCTGGTAGTAGTGGCGCGGCAGGCCGGGTAGGCGGTTGTCGCCGAAGCGGTCATCGTCGCGGTAATGGAAGTCGCTGAAGGTGTAAGCCTGGCGCAGGCTCAGGGCGCCGGCGGCGCCGCCTTGCCAGAGTGGGCTGATCAGGCCGGCTTCGATGCCCTGGTGGATGGTGGGGCTGGCGTTGACCTCGCGTTGTACCGCGGGGGCGACTTCTACGCTGAGCAGTTCGTGGCGTACCTGCGAGTAGTAATAGGCCAACTCCCACTGGCCAAGAATCGAGTCGCCACGGCCACCTATTTCAAACGTGGTGGCTGTCTGATTATCCAGCGAGATCGGCGCACGATAGCGGCCTGTGGCCGGGCCATTGCCTGCCGGGAAGTAGTCGTTGGAGCTCCAGATCATCGACCAGGCATGTGGTGGTTCTACCGAGCGGCTGATATTGCCGTACAGCTGCACTTCGGGGTTGAGCTGGTAGCGCAGGCCGATACGGGGTGCGTAGTCCCAGGTGCTTTCCTTGAGCTTGTAATCATTGACCGGCCAGGTCACTTCGACTTCACGCCGGGTATGGATCAGGGCCAAACCGCTGGTCAGCCACAGGTCGGGTGCCAGCTCCAGTTCGTTGCTGAAGTGCAGCACATTGTCCGAGCCCAGGTGCTCGTAGGCACGCATCAGGGTGCCGGCTGGATAGCTATTGCCATCCACGGTCAGTGGCAGGGTGGCGTTTTCCCTGGACTTGCTGCTTGGCAGGCTGGTGGTGCTACGCAAACCAACGGAAGTGGTGCTGTCCAGACCGAACAGGGTATGCCGACGGGTGTAGTTCAGCGTGGCGCTGACGTCGCTGTAGTCCACACGGATGCGATAGGCACTGTCGCGGTAAGGCGTCTCGGCGAAGTCCATCGGGTAGTGGTGGTAGGCCAGGCCGGCGACCAGGGTGGCGTCGTCGTCGATCTGCCAGGTGGTCTTGTTGGCCAGCCAAGTGCTGCCGGGTTGATCGCGGTGGGCGTCGATGCTGCGGTTGGCCGCAGCGGCCTGGCGCGGGTCGTCCTTGAGTTGCGCCTTGGTCAGGCGGCCGGGCGTTTCATGCTCGGTTTCGCGATAGCGCAGGTAGAAGCGCGTTTCCAGGTTCTCGTTGAGGCGATAGCCGAAGTTGGCGGCGACGCCTTTGCCCTTGCCTGAGGAATGATCCTGATAGCCGTCGGTTTCGCTGTCGGTGAGGGCGAAGTAGTAGTCGAAATCGCCCAGCACCTGGCCGGAGGCGATGCTGCGCTTCTGGTAGCCACGGCTGCCTGCTTCATAGCGCAGTTGCAGCTTGGGCGCGGTGTAGCCGGTGTGGGTGATGTAGTCGATGGCGCCGCCCAGGGCCAGCGAACCCCGGTCGAAACCGTTGGCGCCGCGCAGCACTTCGGCGCGACTTATCCACAGCGGCTCCAGCAGTTCGTAGGGCGTACCGCCGGGGCCGGTCAGCGGCAGGCCGTCGAGCATGATATGGGTGCCGGAGGCGTGCGAGCCGGGGCCGCGGTTGATGCCCGAGCCGCGCACGCTGATCTTCACGCCTTCGTTGCCGGGGGACTGCGCGTAGACGCCTGGCTGGTAGGCCAGCACATCGGCGACGCCAACCACGCGGCCTTGTTCGACCTTGGCCATATCCACCACATTGGTGGCCCCGGGGACGCGCTTGAGCTCCTCGCGCGCGGCCTCTACTTCACTTACCTGTTCGCCGGTGACCTGCAGTGAATCGAGTTGCACGGGCTCTTCGGCGAAGGCGCTGTGGCCGCTCAGGCAGGCGAGGGCGAGCAGGGTGAGATGGGCAGGTTGGCGGGAAAACGGCAGGGGCAGCATGCAAGGGCTCCGTTGAGCGGGCGGCGAGAGTGTCTGATGGAGGCCGACGAGAATTCGTCACGCCAGCGCGGTGCTGGCGCGGGGGCACATCATGCCGGTTTTGCCCGTACAGTGCAGCGGGCCGCTCAGGGAGAAGCAGGGCGGCCGCGCGACAGGCCGACCTCCCCTGTGGATAACCCTCAGGCCAGACCGGCCTTGTCCAGCCCGAACTGCTTGTCGGCCGAGCCGGGCACGGTGCGGAAGGCCACGTTGAGGCGATTCCAGCCGTTGATGGCGACTACCAGGAAAGTCAGCTCAGACAGTTCCTGCTCGGAGAACTGCTCGCGCACGCTGGCATAGATGGCGTCGGACACGCCGTGCGGCGACAGCTGGGTCAGGGCTTCCGTCCACTCCAGCGCGGCGCGCTCCTGCTCCGAGAACAGTGGCGACTCACGCCACACGGCGACATGGTGCAGGCGCAGTTCGCGGTCGCCATGGATCTTCGCTTCTTTCACGTGCATGTCGACGCAGAAGGCGCAGCCGTTGATCTGCGAGGCGCGCAGCATGACCAGGTGGGCCAGCGACGCAAGAAAGGGGCTGCGGGTCAGCAGCATGGAGAACTCGGCGTATTTACCGGAAGCCTTGGGGGAGAGTGCGAAGTAGTCGAGGCGCTGGCTCATGGTGATCATCCGTATCCGCGTTGAGGGGCGCGATGGCGTGACGGCCTGCCCCGGAAGCGATGAATCTACGCAGCAGTGGCCCACCCACATAGATCCAATTGTGAAGATTCGGATTGATCCACTTTGCTCAGCGCCGTGCCTGCGACGGCGGAAAACCATACTCGCGCTTGAAGGCGGCGCTGAAGCTGCTGAGGTGCTCGTAGCCGGCCAGATTGGCGGCATCCTCCACTGACAGGCCCTGCTGGCGCATGGCCTGATAAGCGCGGGCCAGGCGCTGGCGGCGCAGGTAGGCGGCGATGGTGGTGCCGTTGCGGCTGCGAAAGGCATTCTGCAGGTCGACCGGGTTGGTGCCGAGCTGGCGCGCCATGTCGGTGATGCTCAGGGCATCTGCCTCGCCGCTGTCGAGCCATTCCTTGAGGCGCGCCAGGCAGCGTTCGAGATGGCTGCCGAGGCGTTTCTCCTGGGGCGTGTCGATGCCGCGCAGGATGTCGCAGGCCAGATCCAGGGCGAAGCTCTCGCGTTGCAGGCGTTGTATCAACGGCGGCAGGCTCGCGTCACGTTCGAGCAACTGGTGGGCACGTTGGAGGATGTCCACCGAGGGTTGCCAGGGCAGGTTGTGCCAGTGGCTGCGGCTGAAGCGCAGCAGGGCGTCGCTGCGCAGTTGGCTGCCGAGGGCAAAGTGCTGCAGCCAATCCGGGGTGATGCTCAGGCACACCTTGGTTTCTTCGCGGCCGCTGCGCCAGTGACGCTGGAACTGGTCACTATCGGTGAGGTTGACCAGCATGGCGCGCTGGCCACCGGGGCGGGCGTCGAAGTGCAGGCGCTGGCGCGGCAGGCTGACTTCGGCTTCACCCTGCAGCAGGAAGGCGGCGGTGATACCCGGTGTCAGGCGGTTGTCGCTGCTGGCGTCGACCAGATCGCGGCTGTGGCTGAAGTACAGCACCAGGCCTTCGCTCAGCACTTGCACTTGTTGTTCGCCGTCGAGCACTGGCTGTTCGCCCGGCAGCTCGCGCTGGAAATACAGGTTGCCGCCCAGGGTGTGGGCGACATCGCTGAGCTGACCGCAGGTGAGGATCGTCATGCTGGCTTGACCGATGGAAGTTTCGTTGCGGCTAATTTTTCCTTCTTTTCGCCTAAGCGCGCAACATTGTTCAGAATTATTCTCATGTGCAATGAGGTCGCAACCGTCTTGGTTGCGTCACCAACGATCATGGGAATCACACAGCGATGGGTTTGCTCCTCACGCAAACGGCAGTGGTCGAGGCGGTCTTTCACGACCAGGTCGACGCGGCGCAGATACGCCAGTGGCTGGACGGCATCGAGCGTCTGATCGAAGACCGCCAGCCGTTCTTCTTCATTTCCAGTACCCGCGAGGGCAGCACCCTCGCCGAGGATTACCGGGCCATCCAGGGCGTCTGGTACAAGCAGCACAAGGCGGCGTTCCGCGAGATTTGCCAGGGGCTGGTGCGCATCGCCGCTGACGCCGAGGAGCAGGCCCGGCTCGACACCTCGGCGCTGCATGCCGCCTGGGGCGTGCCTTATTTCGTCACCCTGGACAGGACGCACGGCTATCGCTGGATCGCCGAGCGCATGGTGAGTCATGCAGCGTCCGTCTGAGCAGGTGCCGGTGACCCGGCTGGCGCTGGCGGTGATCGTGGTGCTGTACCTGGCCCACGCGCTGCCGCTGTACTTCTTCAACGTGGCGATGCCGGCCATTCTGCGTAGCCAGGGTGTCGACCTGCGCTGGATCGGCATGCTCTCGCTGCTGTACCTCCCATGGGCGTTCAAGTTTCTCTGGGCGCCGCTGGTCGACCGGCATTACCTGCACAGCCTCGGCCGGCGCCGTACCTGGCTGTGGCTGACCCAGGCGGCGCTGGTGGCCGGCATCTTGGTGCTGGCGCTGACCGGCCTGGAGCACGGCTTGTTGTTGTTCGTGCTGGTGAGCCTGTGGATATCCACCTTCGCCGCCACCCAGGACATCGCCATCGACGGCTACACCGTGGAGTCGCTGGCCAGCGAGGATCATCGCCTGGGCAGCATGGCGCAAAGCATCGGCGTGGCGCTGGGCAGCATGTTCGGCGGTGCCGGCGTGCTGTGGTTGTACCAGGTGGTCGGCTGGCAGAGCGCGCTTCTGACCCTGGCCGGCCTGAGTGCCTTGACCATGCTGGCGGTGGTGCGGGTCGATGATCGCCTGCCGACGCAGGCCGAGGCGGCCAAGCCGGGTTTCATCGCCACGTTCAAGCGCCCGGAGATCCGCTGGGCGCTGCTGCTGATCCTGGTCTATCGCCTGGTCGAGGCGCCGGCCATGGCCATGCTCACGCCGATGCTGGTGGATCGGCAGTGGTCGTTGACGCAGATCGGCCTGCTGATGTCGGTGGCCGGCGCCAGCGTCGGGCTGCTCGCCGCCGTGGCGGCTGCGCGCCTGCTGCTGCGCCAACGAGCGGCGACCCTGCTGCTACGTGCCGGCTGGCTGCGCAGCCTGGCCTACCTGGCGGTCGCCGGGCTGCTGCTCAGCGGCCTGGCCGACGGCTCACCGCTGTGGCTCGGCACCATGGTGCTGGTGCTCCTGGCCATCCGCTACCTGGCGATGACCAGCCTCTACGCCCTGTTCATGCAGCTCTGTTCGCGGCAGCAGGCCGGCACCGACTTCACCGTGCTGGTGTGCTTCGAGCTGCTGGTGTTCTTCGTCGGCGGTTCGCTGTCGGGCTTCCTCGCCAAGGGCCTGGGCTACGAAACCTATTACCTGCTGCTGGGCGCACTTTCAGTGCTCAGCGTCCTGCTCTGCAAACCTATCGTCCGGTCGATCCAGGCCGGCTCCGGCAATCATTGACGCGCTTTCTCTGGGGGAAACCATGAGGCATCTTTCGGCATCCATGCAGGTCACCTTGCTCAGCCTGGCGGTAAGCGGCGCGCTCCACGCGCAGGCCGATGACACCGCGACCAGCCAGGTCAAGGAACTCGGCCCGATGGTGGTCACCGCCACCCGTTCGGCCAAGAGCATCGCCGAGATCGCCGGCACGGTGTACAGCATCGACCGCGAGCAGGTTGCCGAGCAGGCCGCTGCCGGCCGTTCCACCGCCGATATCCTCGGCCAGTTGGTGCCCTCGCTGGCGCCGAGCAGCGGCACCACCAGCAACTACGGCATGACCATGCGCGGGCGCACCGTCCAGGTGATGATCGACGGCGTACCGCTGACCGGCTCTCGTGACGGTTCGCGCCAGCTCAACAGCATCAGCCCGGCGATGATCGAGCGCATCGAGGTGATCTCCGGTGCCACCAGCATCTACGGCGCTGGCGCCACCGGCGGCCTGATCAACATCATCACGCGTAACGCCGACGACGAAACCAGTGACTTCAGCAGCCGCATCGGCCTGCGTACTCCTGGCAAGGCGGCGCGTGACGCCATGGCCTACGAGGCCTCGCAGACCGCTGCCTTTCACCATGGGGCGATCAGCGGTTTCGCCGGCCTGAGCTTCACCAAGCAGGGCGAGATTCGCGATGCCGACGGTGATCGCATCGGCCCGGAAATCTCCCAGACCGACCGCCAGGACACCACCAGCTTCGACTTCAACGGCCGCCTGACCTGGCACTTGGACGACGACCAGCAACTGAGCGCCGGCGTGCGCTACTACAACGACGAGCAGGACAGCGACTACGGCCCGGACTACGGCCCCAACCTGTCGGCGTTGCTGGTCTCGAACTACCAGCCCAGCCACAACGCGGTGGACGGTTTGCAGCTCGACGACCAGCCGCGCACCCGTCATTACGGCGCCAATGTGCAATACCTCAACCGCGATTTGCTGGGTGGCCAGCAATTGACCGCCGAAGCCTACTACCGCAAGGAAAAATCGCGCTGGTTCCCGTTCGCCAGTCGTGCGGCCAATGCCGCGTTGCCCGGTGGGGTGGCCAACGTGGTGCTGCAGTCGAGCACCGACATCGACGTCTGGGGCGTGCGCACCGCCTTGCAGAAGGGCTTCGAGCTGGCCGGCCGCGATCTGCAACTGACCTATGGCCTCGATCATGAGCGCGAGCAGGATCGTCAGGACGGCCAGTTCTACGACTTCAACAGCTTCTTCACCAGCAATGGCCTGAACTACCGCGAGACCTACAGTTCCTCGATGGGCCCGGACGTGGAAGTGAGCAAGACCGGCGCGTTCCTCCAGGGCGACTACCAGCTTACCGAGCGCCTCAGCCTGCAGGCCGGGGTGCGCCGCGAAACCATCCGCAACGAAGTGGATGATTCCATCCCCTATGGCGAGGCGGTCACCGCCGCCACCGTAGCTGGCTACCAGGCGCGCACCCTGGAAGGCGGCAACGTGCGCCACAGCGAGACCCTGTTCAACCTCGGCGCGGTGTACAAGCTGACCGACACTCAACAACTGTTCGCCAATTTCTCCCAGGGCTTCAGCCTGCCCGACACCCAGCGCATGCTGCGCGACGTGCCGGCCAGCTTCGTCATCGATAGCAGCAGCATCGATTCGATCAAGGTCAACAACTACGAACTGGGCTGGCGCCTGGGTGATGCCAGCGGCCTGAACGCCGGGGTGACCGCGTTCTACAACACCTCCGACAAGGTGGTGCAGTTCAACCGCGATTTCAGCGTCTCGGTGGCCGACACCGATGAGCGCGTGTGGGGCGCCGAAGGCAACCTGCAGGTGCCGGTGGTCGAGGGCTGGACGCTGGGCGGCACCCTGGCCTACACCCGTGGCCAGTACAAGGACGCCGCCGGCAACTGGCGCGAGCTGAATGCCTTCCGCGTTTCGCCGCTGAAGGCCACCGTCTACAGTGACTGGCGCTTCCTCGATGGCTATGGCGTACGCCTGCAGGCGCTCACCGTGGGCGGCAGTGACCGCGCTTATGACGACGCTCAGTCCGCCGCGATCAGCCCAACCATCCGCGCCACCCCGGCGACCAAGATCCAGGGCTATACCGTGGTCGACCTGATCGCCCATGCGCCCTGGCTGGGCGGCGAGGTCGGTTTCGGTGTCTATAACCTGGCCAACCGCGACTACAAGACCGTCTACGGCCAGCAGGCCGAGGCCACCTACGGCGCCATCTCCAGCCTGCCGGCGGCGGGGCGTACCTTTGGCTTGAGCTACTCGGTGCAGTACTGATCGTTCAGCGCTGGTAGCTCAGCGGCCGCTTCGATGACTCCGGCAGCGCTAGGCCGCCGGCCAGGGCCAGTAGGGCGATGGCGATCAGGTAGTAGGCCGGCGACATGCGGTTGCCGGTCGCCTCGATCAACCAAGTAGCGATCAGCGGCGCGGTGCCGCCGAAGATGGTGTAGGCCAGGTTGTAGGTGAAGGCCGAGGCGGTGTAGCGCACTCGGGTGGGGAACTGCTCGGAGAGCAGCACCGCCGTCACCACGCCACAGATCACCGCACCCACTGCCAGCAGCATGGCGCCCAGGGCTGAAGCCAGCAGGGTGCCCGAGGCGGCCAGGGTGAAGGCCGGATACACCGCGATGATCAACGCCACTCCGGCGGTGAGGATGGTGCGGCGGCGCCCGACGCGATCCGAATAGCGCCCGACGAAGGGACACAGCAGGGCGGCGAAGAACAGCGCGATCAGGCTGGCCAGCAAGGCGGTCGGCCGCGCAGTACCGCCGACCACCTGCATGTAGGTGGTGAGATAGGTGGTGAACATATAGAACGACAGTGCCGTCGCCGAGATGAACGCCGACAGGCACAGCACGGTGGCGCCATGCTCGCGCAGGGTTTCGCGCAGCGGCGAATGTTCAGGGTGAGGCTGGGCAGCCAGGGCCTGGAAGGCCGGTGACTCGTCCAGACGCAGGCGCATGTACAGGCCGACCAGACCCAGCGGCGCGGCGATCAGGAAGGGCACGCGCCAGCCCCAGGCCTGCATCTGTGCTTCATCCAGCCAGAAACCCATGCCGAACACCAGGCCGGCGGCGCAGGCGAATGCCATGAAGGTCGAGACCGGCACGAAGCTGCCATAGCGCGCTTTCTGCTCGGTGGGGGCGTGTTCCATGACGAAGGCGCAGGCGCCGGCATACTCGCCGCCGGCGGAGAAACCTTGCAGGCAGCGCGCCACGGCCAGCAGCAGCGGGGCGAACAGACCGATGCTGGCGTAGGTCGGCAGCAGGCCGATCAGTGTGGTGGCGCCGGCCATCAGCAGTACGGTGATCGACAGCACGCGTTTACGTCCGATCCGATCACCGAGAATGCCGAACACGATGCCGCCCAGTGGGCGCAGGGCGAACGACACGGCAAACACGGCGAAGGTCTGCAGCAGCGCCAGGGTCGGATTGCCCGGTGGGAAGAACAGCGAGGCGATGGTCACGGCGAGGAAGCCGTAGACCGCGAAGTCGAACCACTCGACGAAGTTGCCGATGGCCGAGGCGGCAATCACCTTGTGCAAGGTGGCCGGGCTGACCTGCTGGCCCGTATGGATGGCATTCATGCAACGCTCCTGATCCCTGATTTAGACGGCTTCAGGCAGGTTACGGAGCGATGGGCGGGGAGGGCGCTTCGCAGGCGACAGCGGCGTTGCCGTGAGCGACCTCAGCCCTGGGGAAACTGCGCCGGGTTGGAGAAGCAGGCGTGTAGGTGATCGAACACCAGGCGCACCCTTGGCGGCACCGGGCCTTGCTGCGGGCGGTAGATGAACAGCTGCCAGGGATCGGGTGCCTGCTCGGTCAGCACCGCCTGCAGGTGGCCGCTCTGCAGATAGGGCTGCGCCAGGTAGGCGGGCAACTGGCCGTAGGCCAGGCCGGCAAGCACCGCCTCCAGCTCGGCTTCGGGGTCGTCGCTCACCAGTGCTGGTGCAGGCGGATGCAGGCTGGGGCCATGGGCGAAGGTCCATGGCCAGGGGCGGCCATTCTTGCGGTCGATAAGCACCGACAGCGGCCGCTGTTGCAACTCGTCGAGGTCACGCGGCGCGCCGCTGGCAGCAATCAGTTCCGGCGTGGCCACCACCAGCAACGGTACCGGTGCCAGCGCGCGGGCAACGTAGCGGCTGTCGCGCAGGAAGCCGACGCGGATGCCGACGTCGATCTGCGCTTCCACTGCGTCGGTTATTTCGTCCTCCAGGCGCAGGTTCAGCACCAGCTGTGGATGCTGCTTGAGCAAGGGTTGCAGGAAGCCCACCAGAAAGCGCTTGCCGATGGCTTGCGGCGCGGTGATGCCGATGCGCCCGGCGATGGCCGATTCGGTTTCCGCGCGATGGCCGCGAAATAGTGCGTCGAAGTCTTCCAGCATCTGCCGGGCGCGTAGCGCGTAGGCCTCGCCGAAGGCGGTGATATGCACCCGGCGGGTGTTGCGGTGGAACAGAATCTCGCCCAGCTCCTCTTCCAGCGCCTTGATCGCGCGGGTCACCGTTTGCGGCGAAACCCCCAGGCGAGTCGCTGCCTCGCGGAAATTGCTGCAGTCGGCCGCGCTGCAGAAAATGCGGATCATCTCCATGCGGTTGAGCATGTCGGGGCGCCTTTGTATTCCAAAAACTGGAATAGCCTAATCCAAACTCTTCCATTCATTGAAACTTAAATCGTCTCTAAGGTGAGTCTATGTCCGGCGTATGGCGCGGACACTCCCATGAATCCAGAGAGGGCTTACTCATGAGCAATAACATTTCCGGCAAGGTCGTGGTCATCACCGGCGCCAGCAGCGGCCTGGGCGAAGCCACCGCCCGTCATCTGAGCAAGTTGGGCGCCAAGGTGGTGCTGGCCGCACGGCGCAAAGAGCGTCTCGAGCAACTGGTCAGCGATCTGGTTGCCGCTGGCGGCGAGGCCGTGGCCTACCAGACCGACGTGACCCGCGCCGATGAGGTCAAGGCACTGATCCAGGGCGCGCTGGACACCTTCGGCCGCGTCGATGTGCTGATCAACAACGCCGGCCTTATGTCCATTGCACCGATGAGCGATGTGCGCGTCGAGGAGTGGGAGCGCATGATCGACATCAACATCAAGGGCGTGCTGTACGGCATCGCCGCGGCGCTGCCAGTGTTCCAGCAGCAGAACGCCGGGCACTTCATCAACATCGCCTCGGTGGCCGGGATCAAGGTGTTCAGCCCGGGCGGTACCGTCTACAGCGGCACCAAGTTCGCCGTACGCGCCATCTCCGAAGGGTTGCGTCACGAGGTAGGCGGCAGCATCCGCACCACCACCATCGAGCCGGGCGCGGTGGATTCGGAGCTGAAGTTCGGCAGCTCGCACCAGCAGAGCCGCGACTTCGTCGTCGACTTCTACAAGCAGGCGATTCCGGCGGAATCGGTGGCACGCGCCATTGCCTACGCCATCGAGCAGCCGGCTGACGTCGACATCAACGAGATCGTTCTGCGTCCGACCACGCAGAAGTTCTGATCCATAACCGCTGTTGCAGGCGCTTGCGATGCTGGTTCACCCGAGCCAGCATGCAGGCGCCTTTTTCGCTTTCAGGAGTCTGCATGAGCGCGTCCATTCATTCCGTCGACCTGGCCAAGGCCTACCGTCTGCTCAACCACGGGCCGACCGTGCTGGTGTCGGCGCGTCATCAGACTGTGGATAACGTCATGGCGGCAGCCTGGTGCTGCGCCCTGGATTTCGATCCGCCGAAGCTGACCGTGGTGCTGGACAAGGCCACCCGCACCCGCGCGCTGATCGAGGGTAGCGGCCTGTTCGCCATCCAGGTGCCGACCGTGGCGCAGCTGCAACTGACCCAGGCGGTGGGCAGCGCCAGCCTGGCCGATGATCCGGCGAAGCTGGCCCATGCCGGGGTCGAGTTGTTCGAGATGGCAGGCCACGATGTGCCATTGGTGGCCGGCTGCTCGGCCTGGCTGGTCTGCCGGCTGATCGATGAGCCGCATAACCAGCAGGCCTACGACCTGTTCATCGGCGAGGTGATCGCGGCCTGGGCGGACGAGCGCGTGTTCCGCGACGGCCGCTGGCATTTCGAAACGGCCGACCCGAGCCTGCGCAGCCTGCATCACGTCGCGGGCGGGCACTACTACGCGATTGGCGAGGCGCTCAAGGCCTGATGTCGGGCGTGCTCAGCGCGCCAGCGGTAGCGCTACACCGATCAGCACGAAGAGCACGCCGCAACTGCGATTGAAGGTGCGGCCGCCGCGTTGCAGCCAGGGCCGTACGCGGAAGGCCAGCAACGCCAGCAGCAGCTCGACGAGGAACTCGACCACGGCGAAGGTCGCTGCCATCACCACGAACTGCACGGCCAGGCCGCGTTGCGGATCGACGAACTGCGGCAGGAAGGCGCCGTAGAACAGGATCACCTTGGGATTCGACAGTGCCGACAGCAGGCCTTGGCGAAACAGCCGTACGGCGCTGGGGCGGGTGCCGCTGTCTGCCAGGGTCAGGTTCATCGGTGGCGAGCGCCACAGCTGCACGCCCAGCCAGATCAGGTAGGCGCCGCCGATCCACTTCAGCGCCAGCAGCGCGGTGGGCGCGGTCTTGAGCAGCGCGCTGAGGCCGAACATGGCCAGGGCGATCAAGGTGCTGAAGCCGACCACGCCGCCAAGGATGGTGGCCAACGCCAGGCGCGCGCCGTACAGCCCACCGTGGGTCAGCGCCAGCAGGCTGTTGGGGCCGGGCGTCAGCGCCAGGCCGAGGGTGGCGATGAAGTAGACGAGCCAGAGTTCGAGGGCCATGCGGGTCTCCTGTGAATGCGTGGCAAGTCTAGTCAGCGACAGTGTCGTGATTGAGGTAGATTCTGGTCATCTAACGGTTGATTCTGGACTGCCATGGCCGAACGCCCCGATCTGCGTTTTCTCCTGCTGCCACTGCCGGAGTTCGCCCTGCTGCCCTTCGGTGGCTTTCTCGACAAGCTGCGTTTCAGCGCCGACGACGAGGACTACAGCCGCCAGCGCTACTGCGCCTGGACGATTCTCGGCCTGCAGCCAGGGCATGTGCCGTCCAGCAGCGGTGCGGCGCTGCGGATCGAGGCCACGCCGGAACAACTCGATCTGGCCGACTTCGACTACCTGGTGCTGTTCGGCGGGCGTAACGCGCAGGCCACTGCCGCGCTGGCGCCGGCCTATCAGGCTTTGCTGCGGCGTGCCGCCCGCGCCGGGGTGAAGCTGGTGGCGATCGACAATGCCAGCTTCCTGCTCGCTGCCTGCGGCCTGCTCGACGGCCATCAGGTGGCGGTGCACTGGCGCCATGAGGCGGAATTTCGCGCCAGCTTTCCCCATCTGCGCCTGGCTCGTGAGCGCCTCTACTGCCTCGATGGCGCACGGATTTCCTGCGCTGGCGGTACTGCGGCCATCGACCTGGCGGTGGAGCTGCTGGCCCAGGGCAGTGGCCGGGCGCGGGCGCTCAAGGGCCTGGCCGATATGCTGGTGGACGAGACGCGCAGCGGCCAGCATGCACTGCGTTCGCTGCACACGGCGCCGAGTGGCGAGCGCCATGTCGACCGCGCCATCGCCCTGATGCGCCATGGCCTGGCCAGTGCCGACGGCATCGAGCAACTGGCGGCCAGCGTCGGCATCAGCCGCCGTCAGCTCGATCGTCTGTTCCAGGCCAGCCAGGGCATGAGTGCGCGCGAATACTGGAACGAACTGCGCCTGCAGCACGTGCGCTGGCGCCTGCTCAACTCCAGCCACAGCCTGGCGCAGCTTGCCGACGAGATCGGCGTCAGCGATGCCAGCCACCTGGGCAAGTTGTTTCGCCAGCGCTTTGGCTTGGCGCCTGGCGCCTTCCGTCGTCAGGGTGGCGCGTTGTAGGAGCCGCGCCTCGCGGCGAATGTGGCGAATAGCCGGCTGCAATTGCTTCGCGCCGGGGCGACGCGCCTACGGAACAGGGATAACAGCGGCAGAGAGGATCATGACTCGATATCCGGGTACCAACGCGGCGTATAGACCCACTCACCGCCATCGGCACGGGGAAAGCGGCGGGTCTGGCTGGAGCCGATGATCACCAGGGTGCGCATGTCGACCATCTCCGGCGTCAGCTCGCCGAGAGTGAGGCTGCGCAGGGCTTCGGCGGGGCGGCCGATATCACGGCCAAGTACCACCAGGGTTTCCGGCGCGCGGTGCTGGCGCAGCAAGTCGAGCGCGCGGCCAAGTTGCCAGGGGCGGGATTTGGAAATCGGGTTGTAGAAGGCCATGGCCAGGTCGGCGATGGCGGCATGTTCCAAGCGCTTTTCGATCACCGCCCAGGGCTTGAGGTTGTCCGACAGGGAAATCAGGCAGAAGTCATGGCCCAGCGGCGCGCCGGCCTTGGCAGCCGTGGCCAGGGCGGCGGAGACGCCCGGCAGCACTTCCAGCTCGACGCCGTGCCAGGCCTCGCTCTGCGGGCTTTCCAACGCCTCCATCACCGCGGCGGCCATGGCGAAAACGCCGGGATCGCCCGAGGAGATCATCACTACCCGGCGGCCCATGGCGGCCAGTTCGAAGGCGTGGGCGGCGCGCTGCAGCTCCTCGCGGTTGTCGCTGGGGTGCAGGCATTGATCGGCGCGCAGCGGGCCGGCCATCTTCACGTAGGTGTCGTAGCCGAGCAGGTCTTCGGCTTCGTCCAGGGCGCGGCGCACGGCGGGGGTCATATGCTCGGCGGCGCCTGGGCCGAGGCCGACCACGCTGAGGCGGCCACGGCGTTGGCCGAGGCGCTCGATATCCAGCGGCTGTTTACTCAGCAGCAGGCGCAGGCCGTCGCCGACATGGTGCTCGGGCGGTAGCTCGGATGTGCTGTGGATAAAGCGCAGTGGCAGCTTCAACTCGGCGGCGGTGGCGTGCAGTTCGGCGTTGGCCATCCAGCTTTTGTCCGCCAGCAGCACGGCCAGCGCTTGTGGCGCCAGGCTGGTGGTGCATAGTGCTTGCTGCAGTCGAGCCGGCAGGTCGGCGCTGGGCTGCTCGATCAGCACGGCGACGCTGCGCGGGTGGATCAGCAGTTCATCGGGCTGCGCCGGGCGGGCCTCGGGGGTGATATGGATAACCCGGCTGGCGGCGTTATCCACAGGCAGTTGCGCGCTTTCCAGCCAGGGCGCCTGGCCTTCGATACGCACGCTGTCGCCGCCGAGCAGATCGCTGACGAAGCGTTTGCCCTGCTGCAGGTCGGCCAGGGCATAACCGGCTGGCGGTTCCAGCAGACAGGTGCCGAAGCGCAGCTCGCCGCTGGTGGTGATGGCTGGCGTTACCCCCAGGTATGCAGCGATCTCGCGGGCCAGGCGGTTGACCCCTGCCAGGCCGCCGAGCAGCGGCACCACGACGCTGCCGTCCTCGGCCAGGGCCAGTACCGGCGGCTCGGCGCCTTTTTCCGCCAGCAGCGCGGCAAGGCTGCGGATGACGATGCCGGCGGCGCACAGCACCAGCAGCGGCTGGCCGGCGCGGTAGAGGGCGCGCAGGTGCTCGCCGAAGTCGTCGTAGTGGCGCTCTGCTCTGTCGGCACGGCCGCGCAGGCCATGGATCACGGCCTGTGGATAAAGCGCCTTGAGGCGTTGTGCAGTGGCCAGCGCGCTGGCGCCGAGGATGACGATGTTCATGCGGTAAATCCTGTAGCCCGGATGCAATCCGGGGAATGGGTTTCCCGGATTGCATCCGGGCTACGAACGAATGAATGTGAAAGCGGTTTACCCGGTCTTGTCCTGTAGGAGCCCCGCCCCGGGGCGAAGCTTATTAGGTGTGCCGCCAGTTAGACCGTCTTCGCCGCGTGGCGCGGCTCCTACAAGATCAGCTCGCAGGCATCAACAATCGGCGCGCAGCAGCTCGTTCACCCCCGCCATTTCTGGCCGGGCACCAGAATCATGGAGAAATACGGCGAATCCATAGGCTCCACCTCATCCAGCGGCACGATCTTCTGGCTGGCCATGGTGGCACGTTCGACGTAATGGGCGCGGCCATCCAGGCCGAGCTTGCGCAGCACGCGGCGCACCTTGTCGAAGTTGCGCCCGAGCTTCATCACCACTGCCGCTTCGGCGTCGCGCAGGCGTTGTTCCAGTTCGTCTTCCGGCAGCACGCCGGAGAGCACGCTCAGGCTCTGGTTGCGGTACACCAGCGGCGTGCCGAGCACCGAGGCGCAGCCGAGCATCGAGCACACGCCGGGCACCACTTCCACTTCGTAGCGCTCGGCCAGGCGGTCATGCAGGTACATGTAGGAGCCGTAGAAGAACGGGTCGCCTTCGCAGATCACCGCCACGTCCTGGCCGGCATCGAGCAACTGGGCGATCTGCTCGGCGCAGGTGTCGTAGAAGTCGGCGATCACATCTTCGTAGGAGAGCGGCGGGGCGAGCTTCTCGGTGGTCACCGGGTAGACCAGCGGCAGGCGCTGCTGGGCATCGCTCAGGTGCTCCTCGATGATGCCGAAGGCGTTACCGCCGTGGCCGGCGTTGTGCTTGGCCTTGGCCACGAAGTAGGCCACCACTGGGGCGGATTTCAGCAGGCGCAGCGCCTTGAGGGTAAGCAGTTCGGGGTCGCCGGGGCCGACGCCGAGGCCAAGCAGACGACCGGCCATCATTCCACCTCCGAGGCGAGGGCGTTGACCGCGGCCACCGCCATGGCGCTGCCGCCACGGCGGCCACGCACGATCACGTAGGGCACGCCACGGCTGTCTGCGGCCAGCGCATCTTTCGATTCCGCAGCACCGATAAAGCCCACCGGCATGCCGATGATCAGCGCCGGCTTCGGTGCGCCGGCATCGAGCATTTCCAGCAGGTAGAACAGCGCCGTGGGGGCGTTGCCGATTACCACCACGCTGCCTTCCAGGTGTTCGCGCCAGTGCTCCAGGGCCACCGCCGAGCGGGTGTTGCCCAACTCGCGGGCCAGCTCCGGCACGCCGGCATCGTGCAGGGTGCAGATCACCTCGTTGTTCGCCGGCAGGCGCGGGCGGGTGATGCCCTCGGCTACCATGCGTGCGTCGCAGAGGATCGGCGCGCCGGCCAGCAGCGCGGCACGACCCGCAGCGCCCGCGCCGGGGGAGAAGCGCAGATCCTCCACCACGTCGACCATGCCGCAGGCATGAATCACCCGTACGGCGAGTTTTTCCAGATCGGCGGGGATGCCGTCGAGGTTGGCCTCGGCGCGGATGGTGGCGAAGGAGCGGCGGTAGATTTCCTGGCCGTCGCGGATGTAATCAAGCATCGGATGTTCCTGCGGGGTGTTGGCGGGCGAACCAGGCGCCGGCCTCGTCGATAGTCATGGCCGGCGCCAGCAGACGGCCGAAACCGGGCGTCTCGGGCGTGCGTTGATAAAGCTGGTAATGGTCAGGCGAGCTGGCCAAAAGGGTATAGGGCTGCACGCGGGCGCTGGCGCAACTGCGCGGGCAGGCGCTGAGGTGCACCTGCGGGCGGGCGCCGCTTGCACGCAGGCGTTCGGCCAGGTGCAGGGCGTGGTGCTTGCTGTCGGCCAGGCCGCGCGCGCAGGCCGCCGAGCCGGTGCAGGCGACCAGGCCGAGCAGCGGCTCGTCGGCCTGGGTCAGCAGGCCCAGCTGGTCCAGCTCTGCCAGCAGTTCGCGGGCGCGAGCTTCGGGGACGTTGCCCAACAACAGACCTTGCCAGGGCGTCAGGCGCAGCTCGCCATCGCCATGGCGCTCGCTCAGCTCGGCCAGCGTGGTCAGTTGTTCGGCGTGCAACCGGCCCAGCTGGGCGCCAGCGGCCACCATACACAGGCCGCTCTGCGCCTGTGGATAAATCCCCGCCGGTGCGCGCTCGATGGTGGCGGCAGGCTGCCAATTGGCTGGTGCTGGCTGCAGGGGAAAGTCCAGACGCGTTTGCAGGCGTTGCAACAGCTCGCTGGCCGGGATCTGTGCCAGTAACTGGCGCATGCGTGACTGCTCGGGTGTGGCCAGTTCGAGGAACAGCAGCAGGAGCTGGCGCACCAGCTCGACTGCCTGCGACGCTTCGATGCGCGCCAGTGGTGTGTCGATGGGGCCGCCGGCCAGACCCAGCAGCAGGTGCTGGTCGTCCTCGGCGGCCAGCCACAGGTCGTGGGGGTGTTCGCGCATGGCCAGGGTTTCACCGCCGTCCAGTTGCAGGGCGAACTTGGGCGACAGCGCATGCAGCGCCGGAGTGTCCTGCAGCAGGTCGAGCAACTGGCTGGCCAGCGGGCGCACGTCCATCCGCACCTGCGGGTCGAGGCCGGCGGCGGGGCTGAGCAGCAGATTGCGCACGTCATCGGCGGTGGCCACGCGCGGGCCGAGGCCGGCGCTCAGCAGGGCGTCGATCAGCGCGCTTTCCTGGCCCGGCAGCACGCCGCGAATTTGCAGGTTGCTGCGGTTGGTCAGCTCCAGCACGCCACTGGCACAGTGCCTGGCCGCCTCGGCAATCGCCCGCGCCTGGGCACTGCGCAGCACGCCGCCGGGCAGCTTGATGCGGCAGATGCCGCCATCCAGCGCGGGGACGATGCGTAGCAGGCCGGGGCAGGCGGAAGGGCGGACGGATGTGGACAAGCGGTCACCTGTGGATAACGACGCGGCGACCAAACCAGCGAAATCCGCCCACGGGAGGATTCCATGGCATCGGTACACCCCGCCCGATGTTGGCACTCGCGACCAGCGTTCGTCGGTAGGTCTCCTGGCTGACAGGTCTTGATCCGCTGCGCCTTCCCGGTACAGGCCGTTGAAAAACTATCTGCGTTGGCAATACGGCGTTAAAAACGGCCTCAAAATGCTCATTTACAACACGTAAACTGCGCTTTTTCGGTCGTTTTTGCCTTGTCTTGCCTGCCTCGCTTACGTTTTTCAGCGGCCTGTTTCCAGTGGCCGATTGCGTTGGACTCGCTGTTTACAGTTGCGGGGGCAGCCACGGTTTTACCGTGTTCCCTCTTGGGGACGCTCTGAAATAGCCGTATACCGTCACTCCCGCGAAGGCGGGAGCCCAGGTACTACGGAGATTCTGGATTCCCGCCTGCGCGGGAATGACGACTATTTCAGAGTTTCCTTAGGCCCTTTACTGAGTCGTATCGACTCATGGGGCACCGACGAAGGCGCTATTATGCCCGCTTTGCCCGGCGTCGCGACACGCGCCCTGTCGGCTACTTGCGAGGAAGGTGGATGAAACCCTGGTTGACCCTGGTCGGCATCGGTGAAGACGGCTACCCCGGCCTGGGCAAGGCCGCGCGCCGTGCACTGCTGGCGGCTACGCACATCGTTGGCGCGCCGCGTCAGCTGGCCTTGCTGCCGCCGTGCATCAGTGGCGAGCGGGAAACCTGGCCCAGCCCCTTCGACCTTGAACCACTGCTGGCGCGGCGTGGCGAGGCGGTGTGCGTGCTGGCCAGCGGCGACCCGATGTTCTACGGCGTCGGCGCCAGCCTGGCGCGCCAGCTGCCGGCCGATGAGCTGCTGGTGTTGCCTGCGCCGTCCTCGGTGTCGCTGGCGGCGGCGCGCCTGGGCTGGCCGCTGCAGGAGGTGGAGGTGGTGTCGCTGGTCGGGCGGCCGCTGGCCACGCTCAACGCCCGGTTGTATCCCGGCGTGCGCCTGCTGGTGCTGAGCGCCGATGGCGACACCCCCGCGCAGGTCGCCGAAGTGCTGCGTGCGCGCGGTTTCGGTGCCAGTCGTCTGACCCTGCTGGAACATCTGGGCGGGCCGGAGGAGCGCCGACTCGATGGTCTGGCCGAAAGCTGGAATCTGCCGCGCGGCGCCGACCTCAACCTGCTGGCCGTTGAATGCCTGGCCGACGCCGGTGCGCAGCTGCTGCCGCCGACCTGCGGCCTGCCGGACGAGGCCTACCGTCACGATGGCCAACTGACCAAGCGTGACGTGCGCGCGGTGACCCTGGCGCGCCTGACGCCGCTGCCTGGCGAGCTGCTGTGGGATGTTGGCGCTGGTTGCGGCTCCATTGGCATCGAGTGGATGCGCGCCCACCCGGCCTGCCGCGCCATCGCCGTCGAGGCCAACGAAGGGCGTCAGGCCCATATCCGCCATAACCGCGATGCACTCGGTGTACCCGGGCTGCAACTGGTCGCCGGGCATGCGCCCGAGGCGCTGGCCGGGTTGCCCGCGCCGGATGCCATCTTTATCGGCGGCGGCGTCACCGTGCCCGGTGTACTGGATGATTGCTGGGCCGCGCTCAAGCCCGGCGGACGCCTGCTGGCCAATGCCGTGACCATTCAAAGCGAGGCGGCGCTGGTCGCCTTCCGCGAACAGAATGGCGGCGAGCTGCTGCGTCTTGCCGTGGCCCAGGCGCAGCCGCTGGGCGGCTTCGACACCTGGCGCGCGGCGCTGCCGATCACCCTGCTGGCGGTGCGCAAACCGTGAGTGCGCGACTCCTGCTGCTCGGTGGCACCACCGAGGCCCTGCGTCTGGCGCGTCGACTGGGGTCGGAAACCATCTACAGCCTGGCCGGCCTTGGTCGCGTGCCGGATGACCTGGCCTGCCGCGTGCGCGTCGGCGGCTTTGGCGGTGCCGAAGGCCTGGCGGCCTTTATCGACCGCGAAGGCATCGAGCTGCTGCTGGATCTGACCCACCCCTATGCGGCGCAGATCAGCCATAACGCGGCCCGCGCTGCAGAGCTGGCGGGCGTGCCATGCTGGGCATTGCGCCGCCCTGGCTGGCAACCGGGTCCGGGTGACGACTGGCGCGAGGTGGAAGGCTGGGATGAACTGACCCGTGCGCTGGCGCCTTTCGAACGGCCGTTTTTCACCTCCGGGCGCGAGCCGCTGGCGCATTTGCACGAGATTCCCGCGCACCAGCACTGGACGGTGCGCTGCCTGCAGGTCGAGCCGGCGCCGGCGCGTGCCGAGATCATCGGCGCCCGTGGGCCGTTCGCGCTGGACGAGGAACGCGCGCTATTCGCGCGCATCCGCTGCGACGTGCTGGTGAGCAAGAACAGCGGCAGCGCCTCCACCGAACCCAAGCTGCAGGTGGCCCGTGAGCTTGGATTGCCGGTTTTGCTGTTGCGTCGCCCGCAGTTGCCGGCGGTAACGCGCGAGTTTGCGGAGTTGGACGCTCTCTACGAGGCGCTGTCCCTGTAGTGCGGGTGAAACCCGCCAACGCCGGCCTGGCGGGTTGCGCCCGCCCTACGCTTGCGATCGTCGCGGCGGTTGCATCGCGTTTTATCGATCCACCGTTATGGTGGACGTAAAAGGCGACGTCCACCCGGATTGCCTTCACAGCTCGACGCGCTGCTAGACTGCCGGCCCGTTCTGGAGACCCTCATGAGCCAAGCCCCTTACGCCCGCATCCTGTTTATCGGCCCCGGCCTGGGGCGTGGAGCATCGTCCGAGCGCCTGCAGCAACGTATCGAAGCGCTGCTGGACGAGGCGCATCTGCATGACAGCGAGCAGGAGGGTTTCTGGCAGGCCATCATCGATGCGCCGCGACCGCTGCTGGTGGTGGATCTGGAGCCACGCGCCGACGTCGCGCACCGCGACTGGCTGCGCCAGTGCATCGCCGAACGTGGCGACGCATCTGAGGTGTTCGTGGTCTGCACGGCGCTTGAAGATACCTGGCTCGATGGCTTGAGCGCGCTGTTGGGGCATCGCGAAGCGCATCTTTCCTGCAGCGACGTGCCGCCTGTGCCGGAACACCACGCCTGGTCGCAGATCCCGCCGCATGCGCAGCGCCTGCTGCTGTGCAACGGCCCGCGCTGCACGCGCAAGGGCGCGCTGGGCCTGTGGAAAACCCTGCGCCAGCGGCTCAAGGCAGCGGGCAAGCTGGAGTGCGAAGGCGGCGTGCACATCACCCGCAGCCAGTGCCAGTTCCCCTGCGATCTGGGCCCGACTGCGAGCCTTTATCCACAGGGCGAGTGGTACGGCATCAAGGACGAGGCGGCGGTGATTCGTCTGGTCGACGAGCGCCTGGTGGCGGGTAGGGCGTTGCCGGAATTGCGTATCGACGAGCAGGCTTAACGCCCCCCTCTCGCGGCTGAAGCGCAATGCCGGCCAGCCGCTCCTGCAGAAGGGCAATCGCCGCTAAAGCACCTCCCACAATTGCCCCCGCGCCTTGACTTGAGCGGGTGCGGGTGGTCATATCCGCCCCGCTTCAGGTGTCTTACGCCGCCGCGCGTGAGGTGAAACGGGAAGTCGGTTGAAGTCCGACGCTGCCCCCGCAACGGTAAGCGAGCGACCGCATCGATACGCCACTGTGCGCCACGCGCATGGGAAGGCGATGCGTTCATGACCCTCGCAAGCCCGGAGACCGGCCTGGAGTCGTTTGTCTGGCAACCCGCGGTGGGCGGGCGTTGACTCCAGTAGGGCGCCGCCGTGCCCCTGTCTGCTGTTGCGCATTTCCATCGGATTGCCGTGCCTTTTCTCTTTGCGATGGAAGCAATATGGCGCGCTATCCCCTGTTCCAACCCTGTGCATTGTTCGCGTTGCTATTGGCTGCTTCAGCCATGGCCAGCGTCTCTCCAGTCGATCTGCCTGACGTCACCGTCCAGGCGCAAGCCGGGGAGGAGGGCGAGAGCGACCTGCATACGCCCACCACGTCCGGATCGCGTCTGGAGCTTTCGGCCCTGCAAACCCCGGCCAGCACCAGCAGCCTGAGCGGCGCCGAGGTACGTGGGCGCAACAACCTCTCGGTGCAGGACGCCGTGACCCGCACGCCGGGTATCAGCAGCATCGGCTCGCCCGGCAATGGCGGCACCGCGCTGTCGGCGCGCGGCTTCACCGGTCACTCGGCGACCATGCAGCTATACGACGGTACTCGCCAGTACGTCGGCGCCGGCACCGTGACCTTCCCGGTGGACACCTGGTCGGTGGCGCGCATCGACGTGCTGCGCGGCCCGGCCTCTGTGCTCTACGGCGAGGGCGCCACCGGCGCGGTGATCAATGTGGTGCCGAAGAAGCCCTTCGCCGGCGAGATCCGCAACCAGCTGCGCCTCGGCTATGGCAGCGACGACCGCCGTCAGGCTGCCCTGGATAGCGGCGGTTCGCTGAGTGACGAACTGAGCTACCGCTTCAACATCAATCAGCAGGCCAGCAATGGCTGGGTCGACCGGGGTGATTCGGATAGCCTGGCGCTCAGCGCCGCCCTGCGCTGGGACGCCAATGACGACCTGAGCTTCACCCTGTCCCACGATCATGGCGATCAGAGCCCGATGCGTTATCTCGGCACGCCGCTGGTGGCCGGCAAGTACCTCGAGAGCATCCGCGAGCGCAATTACAACGTCGCCGACGCGGATATCCGCTACAACGACCAGATCACCCGCCTGGTGACTGACTGGCGCATCAGCAACGCGCTCAGCGCCAGCAACCAGCTCTACTACATCAAGACCCAGCGCTACTGGCGCAATGCCGAGGCCTATCGCTGGCAGCCGGGCGATACGGTCGAGCGCAGCGAGTTCTACCGGATCAAGCACACCCAGGAGCAGGTCGGCGACCGCCAGACCTTCACTCTCGATCACGCCCTGTTCGGGCTCGACAGTCGTACCGTGGTGGGTGTGGATTACAACCGCATCCACTTCGCCCGCCAGCACGATTTCGCCAGCAGCTTCAGCGACAGCGTGCCGCTGGCCGGCTCCGGCGGCGGGCAGTACCAGAGTACCGATCCGCTCGGCTACGGCCCGCGCGAGCGCAACCTGGCGCGGCAGTTCTCGCTGTTCGCCGAGAACCGCACCCAGCTGACCGAGCGTCTGTCGCTGGTCACCGGTGTGCGCCGCGATCAGGTGCATATCCAGCGCGACAACCTGGTGAATGGCAGCAGCGCCGATCGCAGCCTGAGCGGCGACAACTGGCGCGCCGGCCTGGTCTTCGCCCTGACCCCCGATCTGTCGCTTTACGGCCAGTACGCCACCAGCACCGAGGGCGTGAGCAACCTGCTGACCCTCAACCCGACTCAGCAGCAGTTCGACCTTAGCGAAGCCAGGCAGAGCGAAATCGGCCTCAAGCAGATGTTCTGGGGCGGGCAGGGCGAGTGGACGCTGGCCGCCTATCACATCGTCAAGAAGAAGCTGCTCAGCCGCGCAACCCCGACCTCGCCCACCGAGCAGATCGGCCAGCAGTCGTCCGATGGCCTGGAAGCCACCCTGGAACTGGCGCTGGGTCGGGGCTGGCAGGTGTCGGCCAATGCGGCCTTCGTACGCGCCGAGTACGACGACTTCGTCGAAGGCGGCGGCGACCGCAGCGGCAATCGCCCGACTGACGTGCCGCGGCGCACCGCCAATCTGTGGCTGAACAAGGCGCTTGGTGGCGGCGTGGAGGCCGGCATCGGCGCGCGTTATGTCGATGCGCGTTATGCCGATACGGCCAACACCGCCAAGGTGCCTGGCTACACCGTGGTCGACGCCAACATCGCCTGGCAGGCGTTGCCGGATGTGCGCCTGGGCCTTGAGCTGAACAACCTGTTCGACCGCCAGTACGCCACCAGCGCCAACAGCGACGGTGAGCAGTGGTACCTGGGCGCGCCGCGTTCGTTCTTCGTCACGGCGGATTACAGCTTCTGATGACCCCGCGTTTGCGTATCAAGGCGCTGGCCTGGTCGCCCGATGGCCAGCGCCCGCTGCTCGAAGACATCGACCTGCACGTCGGCGACGGCGAGCTGCTGGGGCTGATCGGCCCTAACGGCAGCGGCAAGACCAGCCTGCTGCGCTGCGCCTATCGCTTCCAGCGACCCAGCGCCGGTAGCGTCGAGCTGGACGGCGAGGCGCTGTGGCAGCACTCGCCGCGCTGGAGCGCGCAGCGCGTGGCCGTGGTGCTGCAGGAGTTTCCGCAGGACTTCGGCCTGCGCGTGCACGAGGTGGCGGCCATGGGCCGCACGCCGCACAAGGGGCTGTTTGATGGCGACGATGGCGACGACCAGCGCCTGGTCAGCGATGCGCTGGCCCGTGTCGGCCTGAACGACCTGGCGCAGCAGCCCTTTGCCTGCCTTTCGGGTGGCGAGAAGCAGCGCGTGCTGCTCGCCCGCGCCCTGGTGCAGCAGCCGCAACTGCTGATCCTCGACGAGCCGACCAACCACCTCGACCCGCGCTACCAGCTCGAACTGCTGCGGCAGATCAAATCGCTGGGCCTGGCGACCCTGGCCAGCTTCCATGATCTGAATCTGGCGGCGGCCTTCTGCGACCGCCTCTGCGTGATTGAGCAGGGCCGCCTGGTGGCCGTCGGCACGCCCGCCGAGGTGCTGACCGCCGAGCTGTTGCAGCAGGTGTTCGGCGTGCGGGCGCTGGTCGATACCCATCCACTGGCGGGGCATCCGCGTATTACCTGGATTGTTTGATGAGTCTTTGCCATTCGCGGCTGAAGCCGCTCCTACCCACGCTTGTGCTCTCGACGCTGCTGCTGGCCAGCCCCGCCTGGGCCGTGACCGTGACCAGTTGCGACCGTCAGGTGACCATCGACCAGCCACCGCAGCGGGCCGTGAGCCATGACGTCAACATGACCGCCATGCTCCTGGCCCTGGGCCTGAAGGAACGCATGGCCGGCTATACCGGCATCAGCGGCTGGAAGACCCTCGATCCGAGCATGCGCGAGCAGCTCGACGGCCTGCCGGAACTGGCGGCGCGCTACCCGTCGCTGGAAAACCTGCTCGGCGCCGGCACCGATTTCGTCTTCGCCGGCTGGAACTACGGCATGCGCATCGGCGGCGAGGTCACCCCGGCCAGCCTGGCGCGCTTCGGCATCCCGGTTTACGAGCTGAGCGAGTCCTGCGCGCATGTGCTGCCCGGCCGCGTCGCCAGCCTCGAGGATGTCTACGCCGACCTGCGCAACCTCGGCCGCATCTTCGCCGTCGAGGCGCGCGCCGAGAAGCTGGTGCAGGGCATGCAGGCACGGGTGGCGG
Source organism: Pseudomonas sp. NY15364 (assembly GCF_048068235.1). Classification (NCBI taxonomy): domain Bacteria; kingdom Pseudomonadati; phylum Pseudomonadota; class Gammaproteobacteria; order Pseudomonadales; family Pseudomonadaceae; genus Pseudomonas; species Pseudomonas sp. NY15364. The sequence continues at coordinate 94,347 of NZ_JBLUPX010000002.1, forward strand.
CAGTGCAGGCGCGCCTGGGCGAGCAGCCGACGCGGCCACGGGTGTTCGTCTACGACAGCGGCGAAGACCTGCCTTTCAGCGCCGGGCGCCAGGGCATGCCGCAGCCGCTGATCGAGGCGGCCGGCGGGCGCAACGTGATGGACGGCGTGGCCGGCAGCTGGATCAAGGTGGGCTGGGAGTCGGTGGTCGAGGAAGATCCCGAAGTCATCCTGATCGTCGACTACGGCGAGCGATCAGCGGCGCAGAAGCGCGACTTTCTCTTGCAGCACCCGGCGCTGCAGGGTGTCACGGCGATCCATGAACAACGCTTCGTGGTGCTGCCCTATCTGGCGGTGACGCCAAGCCTGGATAACGCCGCCGCCATCGAAACCCTGGCCGCTGCGCTGCACCCCGAGGCCTTCGCCCAGTGAGTCGTTATCGCCTGCTGCTGCTCGGGTTGGTCGTGCTGCTGGCGCTGTCCTGTGCCTGGTCGCTGGCCTTTGGCGCGGCGCAGGTGCCGCTCGAGCGCGTGTGGGCGATCCTTGGCCAGCACCTGTTCGGCATCGCGCCGCAGGTGCCGGTCAACAGCGGCCAGGACAGCATCGTCTGGCAACTGCGCGCACCACGGGTGTTGCTTGGCGCGCTGGTGGGCGCCGGGCTGGCGCTGGTCGGCACGGTGCTGCAGGCGGTGACGCGCAACCCGCTGGCCGACCCGCACCTGCTCGGCGTCAGCTCCGGTGCGGCCTTCGGTGCGGTGATCGTGGTGCTCTACCTGGGCGAGTTCGCCGGCCTGCTCAGCCTGCCGCTGGCAGCCTTCGTCGGCGCCCTGGCGAGCATGCTGCTGGTACTGGCCATCGCCAGCCGCGGCGGGCGCCTGGAGAGCGACCGCCTGCTGCTGGCCGGGGTGGCGGTGTCGTTCGTGATGATGGCGGCAAGCAACCTGCTGCTGTATCTGGGCAACCCGCATGCGGCCAGCTCGGTGCTGTTCTGGATGCTCGGCGGCCTGGGCCTGGCGCGCTGGGAACTGCTCTGGCTACCGGCGCTGTGCCTGGCGCTGGCAATGGTCGTGCTGCTCGGCCTGGGCCGCGCGCTGAACGCATTGATGGCCGGTGAGCAGAGTGCGGTAAGCCTGGGGCTGGACCCGCGCCGGGTGCGCCTGCTGGTATTCGTGGTGGCCTCGTTGCTCACCGGCGTACTGGTGTCGCTGTCCGGCGCTATCGGCTTCGTCGGCCTGATGCTGCCGCATGTGGCGCGCTTTCTGGTCGGCGCCGAGCATCGCCGCCTGCTACCGGTGGCGGCGCTGCTGGGGGCGCTGTTCCTGGTCTGGGTCGATGTCGCCGCGCGCACCTGGCTAGCGCCGCAGGATCTGCCCATCGGCATCGTCACCGCCGCCATCGGCGGGGTGTTCTTCGTCGCGCTGCTCAGGCGCCGCTAGTCGTCCGGATCGAACCCGGCCGCGCCGCTCAGGTCATCTGCTCTAGGCTTCATTCACCTGGCCGGAGGAATGACCATGCTCGCGCAACTGCCCACCGCACTTCGTGATCTACGACTACCGCTGCGCCTTAAACTGTGGGACGGCAAGCAGATCGATCTGGGGCCCAAGCCGCGGGTGACGCTGGTGGTCAAGGACCCCAGCCTGGTCACCCAGTTGGCCCATCCCAGCCTGGACGCACTGGGCGCTGCCTACGTCGAAGGCCGGGTGGATCTGGAAGGCCCCATCGAAGAGGCCATCGAAGTGGGCGATGCGCTGAGCAGTGCTCTGCTCGGTGACGAATCCGCACCTGTCGAGCCTTACGCCGCGCACGACAAGCGCAGCGATGCCGAGGCCATCAGCTACCACTACGACCTGTCCAACGAGTTCTACCGTCTGTGGCTGGACCGCGACATGGTCTACTCCTGCGCCTATTTCGAAACCGGTCAGGAGAGCCTCGACCAGGCTCAGCAGGCCAAGCTGCGCCACCTGTGCCGCAAGCTGCGTCTGCAGCCGGGTGACAGGCTGCTCGATGTCGGCTGCGGCTGGGGCGGCCTGGCGCGTTTCGCCGCGCGCGAATTCGAGGCCGAGGTGTACGGCATCACCCTCAGTCAGGCGCAGTTGGAGTTGGGCCGGCAGCGGGTGGCCGAGGAGGGGCTGGAGGATCGCGTGACTCTGGAGCTGCTGGATTACCGTGACCTGCCGCAGGACGGCCGCTTCGACAAGGTGGTCAGCGTCGGCATGTTCGAGCATGTCGGCCACGCCAACCTGCCGCTGTATTGTCAGCGGCTGTTCGCTGCGGTCAGGGCCGGCGGCCTGGTGATGAATCACGGCATCACCTCGCGTTTCACCGATGGTCGTCCGGTCGGCCGTGGCGCGGGTGAGTTCATCGACCGCTACGTGTTCCCGCAGGGCGAGTTGCCACACCTGGCGACCATGACCAAGGCGATTAGCGAGGCCGGGTTGGAGATCGTCGATGTGGAGAGCCTGCGCCTGCACTACGCGCGCACCCTGCATCTGTGGAGCCAGGGCCTGGAGCGACGACTGCAGAAAGCGGCGCAGTGGGTGCCGGAAAAGTCCCTGCGTATCTGGCGCCTGTACCTGGCCGGCTGCGCGTACGGCTTCCAGCATGGCTGGATGAACCTGCATCAGATCCTGGCGGTGAAGCCGCGCGATGACGGTGGTCATGATCTGCCGTGGACCCGTGCTGACCTGTATTCGTGATGGAGTAACATGCGGCTCGTATTGATCCCGCGAGCCGCCCATGCCCTTGCCGCAACAGCATCGTTACCGCGTACTGTTCACCGTTCTGGCGATTCTTGCCGGCCTGCTGCTGAGCCTGTGGCTGGGTGGACGCTATGCCGAGCAGCGCGCCTGGGACGAGCGCAGCATCGAGGCGCGCGGGCAACTGCAGCTCTATGCCCAATCCATCCGTACCCTGGTCGAGCGCTTCAGCTCGGTGCCCGAGGTGCTGGCGCTGGACAGCGACATCCGCAGCCTGTTGCGTGCGCCGCATGATCGCCAGCTGCGTCTGGCCCTCAACCAACGCCTGGAGCGCCTCAACGCCGCGGCCGGCTCCACCGTGCTGTACCTGCTCGATGCCCAGGGTGAAACCCTGGTGGCCAGCAACTGGCGTGACTGGAGCAGCTTCGTCGGCAACAACTACGCCTTTCGCCCGTACTTCCAGAACGCCGTGCGTGATGGCGGTGCGCGCTACTTCGCGGTGGGTGTGACCACTGGTATTCCCGGCTACTTCCTTTCCCATGTGGTGTGCGATGACAAGGGCGAGCTGCTCGGCGTGCTGGTGGTCAAGCTGGAGCTGGAAGAGCTGCAGCGCCAATGGGTCGATCAACCCGGTGTGCTGCTGGTCGCCGACAGCTATCAGGTGGTGATTCTCAGCAACAAGCCGGCCTGGCGTTTCCGCGTCCTGCAGCCGCTCGACGAGCAGGCGCGGGACGAGCTGGTGGAGGTGCGCCGCTATGCCGAGCAGGCGCTGCAGCCGCTGGCGCATCAGGTACACCGGCATGTCGATGATGATGCCGACTGGGCCGGTTTCGAGGGCCCTGACGGTACAGCGGATTATCTCTGGCAGCGCCTGCATCTGCCCGAGGAGGGCTGGACCCTGCACCTGCTCAGCGAGCCGCTGGGCCTGGCCGACAGTATGCGCAGTTACCGTCTGGCGGCTGCCGGGGTGTGGATGACCTTCGCCTTTCTGTTGCTGTTTCTCTTCCAGCGGCGCAAGAACCAGCGCTTACAGGCCGGCATCCGCGAACGCCTGGAGCGTGAGGTGGCGCTGCGCACTGCCGAACTGCGTGAAGCCCAGGATGGCCTGGTGCATGCCGCCAAGATGGCCGCGCTGGGACAGATGTCGGCGGCCCTGGCGCACGAGATCAACCAGCCGCTGACCGCCTTGCAGATGCAGCTCGGCAGCCTGCGCCTGCTGCTCGACAGTGGTCGGCCGGAAGCGGTGCGCGACGGTTTGCAGCGTATCGATGGCCTGCTGCAGCGCATGGCGGCGCTGACTGGCCACCTCAAGACCTTTGCCCGCAAGACCCCGGCCGGCCTCAGCGAGCGCCTGTGCCTCGGTGATGTGCTGGAGCAGGCCCTGCAGCTGTTGGCGCCGCGTATGCGCAGCGAGCAGGTGGAGCTGCGCACGCAGATAGACGACGAGGCCGAAGTGCTTGGCGATGCCATCCGCATCGAACAGGTGATCCTCAATCTGCTGCACAACGCCCTCGATGCCATGGCCGAGAGCGAGACGCGCATCCTCCTAGTACGCATCGCCCGTGAAGACGACAGCTGCCTGCTCAGCGTCGAGGACAGCGGTGGCGGCATCGCCGAAGAAACCCTCGGCCGCGTGTTCGAACCCTTTTTCACCACCAAGCCGGTGGGGCAGGGTCTGGGGCTTGGCCTGGCGGTGTCCTACGGTATCGTGCGCGATCTCGGCGGTAGCCTGGAGGCGCACCACGGTGAACTGGGTGCGGTATTCACCATGAGGCTGCCGGCCGCGCCGTAGCAGCCTGTTAGTGTCGGTTGCGTAGAGTGGGTTAGGCGCACTTCACGCATACCGATGAATCCGCAATTTATGCCGCGCCGTAACCCGCCATTGGCGTCTCGCGGGAAGATCGCCCGGTGGGTTACGCGCCGCAGCACTGGAGGGGTGTGTTGAAGATAGTTGGTTCGCGGCGCTAACCCACCCTACACTGCGGCCGTTCTGAAGAGGAGGTGCCATGAGCGCTCAGGTCATAGTGGTCGACGACGAAGCGGCGATTCGCGAAGCGGTGCAGCAGTGGCTGGAGCTGTCCGGTTTCGAGGTGCGTGCCTGCGCCAGCGCGGCCGAAGCCCTGGCGGTGGTGGACCGCGACTTCCCCGGCATCATCGTCAGCGATGTGCGCATGCCCGGCAGCGATGGCCTGCAACTGCTCGACAAGTTGCTGCAGATCGACAGCGATCTGCCGGTGATCCTGGTCACCGGCCACGGCGACGTGCCCATGGCGGTGCAGGCCCTGCGTCAGGGCGCCTATGACTTTATCGAGAAACCCTTCACCCCCGAGCGTCTGCTCGACAGCGTGCGCCGTGCCCTGGATAAGCGCCGTTTGGTCTGTGAGAACCGCCAGCTACGCCAGCAAGTGGCCGACAAGGGGCGTATCGAGAGCCAGTTAATCGGTATTTCCCGGCCGATGGAAAACCTGCGCCGGCAGATCCTCGAACTGGCCGGCACCTCGGTCAACGTACTGATCCGCGGCGAGACCGGTAGCGGCAAGGAGCGCGTGGCGCGCTGCCTGCACGACTTCAGCCCGCGCGCGAGCAAGGCCTTCGCCGCGCTGAACTGTGCGGCGATTCCCGAGACCATTTTCGAAAGCGAGCTGTTCGGCCACGAGAGCGGCGCCTTTACCGGTGCCCAGGCGCGGCGTATCGGCCGCATCGAGCATGCCGACGGCGGCACCCTGTTTCTCGACGAGGTGGAGAGCCTGCCGCTGGCGCAGCAGGTCAAACTGTTGCGCGTGCTGCAGGAGAAGACCCTGGAGCGCCTGGGTTCGAACAAGAGCATCCAGGTCGATCTGCGGGTGATCAGCGCGGCCAAGCCGGACCTGCTCGACGAGGTCAAGGCCGGGCGTTTCCGCGAGGACCTGGTGTACCGCCTGAACGTCGCCACCCTGCACATTCCGCCGCTGCGCGAGCGCCGCGAGGACATTCCGCTGCTGTTCGAGCATTTCGCCCACGAAGCGGCGCAACGTCATGGCCGCGAGGCGCCACCGCTGGCGCCCAGCGAGCTGGCGCGCCTGCTCGGCCACGACTGGCCGGGCAACGTTCGCGAGCTGATCAACGCCGCCGAGCGTCATGCCCTGGGGTTGTCCAGCCCGCCGCCGGCCGAGCGCTTCGCCGGTCAGGCGCTGGCGCAGCAGATGGAAGCTTTCGAGGCGCAATGCCTGCACAACGCCCTGCTGCAATGCCAGGGCAATATCGCCGCGGTGATGGAAATGCTCGAGCTGCCGCGCCGTACGCTCAACGAGAAAATGCAGCGCCACGGCCTGGCGCGTGGTGATTACCTACCGGGCGGGACGGAGTAGGCAGCGTAGGCATCCAAGGTGCGCCCAAGCCAGGCGTAGCGCGGGTGCAATCCCGGGCTGGTTTCCCCTGCGTTCCCCGGATTGCATCCGCGCTACGGATAGGCGGATTCTTGCTTATGCCTGCGCGGGCGTGAGCGGTTTCCCGCTTAGTGACCCTCTGGTCTCAGGATAAAACCTCTCTAGATCGGGCTTTTCAGCCTCTGGCACGGCATCTGCTATGTCCGTTGTAGCCGCGCAGCTTCTTGCCGACGCGGCGACCATAACAACGACAAGAGGTCAGCCCCATGAACTGTCATGCCCCTCGCGCCATGCCGCACTCGCTGCTTTGCATGGGCCGTCTTCCTACCGCGCTCGCCGCGGCTCTTGTCCAACGTTGCACCCTGCGCTGCTGATCGCGCACCGCCGATGCCGCCTCGGTGGCGTCGTCTAGAGTGAAACTCTGCATAAAGCCATAACAACGACGGAGATACTTCCATGCGACTGACCAAGAAAATCAGCCTGTTCGCCGCTGCCGCGGCCATCACTGCCAGCACCGCAGTGCTCGCTGCCCCGACCTTCATCAACGTGCTCACCGGCGGTACCAGCGGTGTGTACTACCCGATTGGCGTGGCTCTTTCGCAGCTGTACAGCAATGGCATCGAAGGCTCCAAGACCTCGGTGCAGGCGACCAAGGCGTCGGTGGAAAACCTCAACCTGCTGCAGGCCGGTCGCGGTGAGCTGGCCTTCGCCCTCGGTGACTCGGTCGCCGATGCCTGGAATGGCGTTGAAGACGCCGGCTTCAAGGCACCTCTGAAGAAGATCCGCGCCATCGCCGGTACCTACCCGAACTACATCCAGATCGTTGCCAACGCCGAATCCGGCATCAAGACTCTGGAAGACCTCAAGGGCAAGCGCATCTCCGTCGGCGCACCGAAGTCCGGCACCGAGCTCAACGCCCGCGCCATCTTCGAAGCCGCTGGCCTGACCTACAAGGACATGGGCAAGGTCGAGTTCCTGCCGTACGCCGAGTCGGTCGAGCTGATCAAGAACCGTCAGCTGGACGCCACTCTGCAGTCCTCCGGTCTGGGTATGGCCGCCATTCGTGACCTGGCTTCGACCATGAAGATCAGCTTCGTCGCCATCCCGGCTGAAGTGACCGCGAAGATCGACAACGCCGCCTATGAGGCCGCCACCATCCCGGCCGGCACTTACGACGGCCAGGACGCCGACGTACCCACCGTCGCCATCACCAACATCCTGGTCACCCACGAAGGCGTTTCCGACGAAGTGGCCTATCAGATGACCAAGCTGATGTTCGACAACCTCGGCCGTCTGGGCACCGCCCACTCCGCCGCTCAGGACATCAAGCTGGAAAGCGCCACCAAGAACCTGCCGATCCCGCTGCACCCGGGTGCCGAACGCTTCTACAAGGAAGCCGGCGCACTGTAATGACGGCCCGGACCGTGGCGCCTGCGCCGCGGTCCGCTCTTCACAGAATCGCGAATAAAACCGGCGTTCATGGACGGTAGGTTTTGTTGGCGACTCTGTCACCGCAATCGAAGTAGTCATGAGGTTTGCACTCCATGAGTGAGCAGAATCAGGGCATGGGCGCCAGCCCGTCCGACTGGCCGAAGGCGCTGTTCGCCGTCGCGCTGCTGTTTTCCATCTTTCAGATCGTCACCGCGGCCTTCCATCCGGTATCTACCCAGGTGCTGCGAGCGGTGCACGTCGGCTTCCTGCTGCTGCTGGTGTTCATCAGCATCCCGGCTTTCGGCGCCAAGCGCCCCTGGCAGCCGCTGGCTTGGCTGCTGGGCCTGGCCGGCATGGCCACGGCCATCTACCAGTGGTACTTCGAGGCGGACCTGATCCAGCGCTCCGGTGATATGACCACCAGCGACATGATCGTCGGCCTGACCCTGATCGTGCTGGTGTTCGAGGCCGCGCGGCGGGTCATGGGCATCGCCCTGCCGGTCATCTGTGCCTGCTTCCTTGCCTATGGTTTGCTCGGCCAGTACCTGCCGGGTGATCTGATGCATCGCGGCTACGGCCTCGACCAGATCGTCAACCAGCTGTCGTTCGGCACCGAAGGCCTGTACGGCACGCCGACCTACGTCTCGGCCACCTACATCTTCCTGTTCATCCTGTTCGGCGCTTTCCTCGAGCAGGCCGGGATGATCAAGCTGTTCACCGACTTCGCCATGGGCCTGTTCGGCCACAAGGTCGGCGGCCCGGCCAAGGTATCGGTCGTGTCCTCGGCACTGATGGGCACCATCACCGGTTCCGGCGTGGCCAACGTGGTCACCACCGGCCAGTTCACCATCCCGCTGATGAAGCGCTTCGGTTACCGTCCGGCCTTCGCCGGTGGTGTCGAGGCGACATCGTCGATGGGCAGCCAGATCATGCCGCCGATCATGGGCGCCGTGGCCTTCATCATGGCCGAGACCATCAACGTACCCTTCTTCGAGGTGGCCAAGGCCGCGCTGATCCCGGCGCTGCTGTACTTCGGCTCGGTGTTCTGGATGGTCCACCTGGAGGCCAAGCGCGCCAATCTACGCGGCCTGCCCAAGGATGAATGCCCGAACCCGTGGAAGGCCGTGCGCGAACGCTGGTTCCTGCTGATCCCGCTGTTCATCCTCATCTACCTGCTGTTCTCCGGCCGTACCCCACTGTTCTCCGGTACCGTCGGCCTGGCGCTGACCGCCATGGTCATCCTCGGCTCGGCGATCATTCTGCGGGTCTCGTCGAAGGCCATGCGCTTCGCCTTCTGGATCGCCCTGGGCGTGCTCTGCGCCGGCTTCTTCCAGCTTGGTATCGGCGTGGTGTTTGGCGTTATCGCCGCGCTGGTGGCAGTCTGCTGGTTCGTCAAGGGCGGTCGTGAAACCCTGACCCTGTGCCTGCACGCGCTGGTCGAAGGTGCGCGCCATGCCGTACCGGTGGGTATCGCCTGTGCCCTGGTCGGCGTGATCATCGGTGTGGTGTCGCTGACCGGGGTGGCGTCCACCTTCGCCGGCTACATCCTCGCCATCGGCCAGGACAACCTGTTCCTGTCGCTGGTGCTGACCATGCTCACCTGCCTGGTGCTGGGCATGGGTATCCCGACCATCCCCAACTACATCATCACCAGCTCGATTGCCGCGCCGGCCCTGCTGGAACTGGGCGTGCCGCTGATCGTCTCGCACATGTTCGTCTTCTACTTCGGCATCATGGCCGACCTCACGCCGCCGGTGGCGCTGGCCTGCTTCGCCGCCGCGCCGATTGCCAAGGAGCGTGGTCTGAAGATCAGCTTCTGGGCAGTGCGTATCGCCATCGCTGGCTTCGTCGTGCCGTTCATGGCGGTCTACTCGCCAGCGCTGATGTTGCAGGGCGACAGCCTGCTGGCGACTTTCTACGTGCTGTTCAAGGCGGCACTGGCCATCGGTATCTGGGGTGTGGTGTTCACCGGCTTCCTGCAGGCCAAGCTGACCTGGTGGGAGCGCATCCTGGGCCTGGCCGCTGGTGCCAGCCTGATTCTCGCCACCCCGATCAGTGACGAAATCGGCTTTGCCCTCAGTGCCATCTTCATCGCTCAGCACCTGTGGCGCGCTCGTCGTGCCGAGGCGGCGACGGCGTGATCGGCCTCTGCCTGGGGTTGGCCGGCGCGGTATGGGCAGAGTTGCCCACGTCGTCCTTCACCCTGGCCTGGACCCACACCATCGAGAAGGTGCGCTGGGAAGAGGATTACCGTGTCACCGCCGAGGGGCTGCTGCTCGGTGAGGCGCGGGTCAAGGGTTCCGGTGCCGGCATGGAGATTCCCGACGGCGCCGAACTGCGCAATGGCAGCTGGCACTACCAGCGTCAGCTACCGCCTTTGCAACCCCTGCGAGTCGGGCGTACGCCCGAAGCCGGGGATTACCAACTGTGTATTGACCAGCGTTGTCGCCCGATGAGCGACTGGCTCGGCCCGCCACAAGCGAGCCAGCCGGCGTTGGAACTCTGGAGCTGCGAGCTGAGCTCCCCCGCGGCTGACGCGGGTTAGGTCGATTATTCGACCCATGCTCCCGATGCCATAAGCGTTGGCTGAAAAGGAAGAGAACCCCCACATGGTGTGAGCCTGTGGGGGTTTTGTTCTTTATGCTGTCTAAGCTTTTTCAGACCATTGCACTGGAGCACCACCATGCGTCGTCACACTCGTTGCGCCTTGTTTCTCACCTTTGCTCTGGCCCCAGTACTGGCTAGCGCCGTAGAGCTGCAGCCCGGTGTCTGGGAGGTCAGCGCGCACAACATGCAAGTCGGCGGTCAGGCCATGCCGGGCATGGATCAGATCCTTGCGCAGATGCAGAACCTGCCGCCGGCGCAGCGCCAGATGATGGAAGGCATGATGGCCGAGCGCGGTGTGAAACTCGGGGCCGGTGGGGTGCAAATCTGCCTGACCGAAGAGCAGATCAAGTCGCAGGACATTCCCCTGCAGGATCCCAACTCTGGTTGTAACCAGCAGATCACCGAGCGCAGCGGCAACCTGTGGAAATTCCGCTTCACCTGCCCGGATGCGCAAGGCGAGGGGGAAACCCGCTTCGTCAGCGACAAGGAGTTCACCACCCAGGTCAAAGGCACTTACAACGGCCAGCCGAGCAGTATGGAGAGCCAAGCCCGCTGGATCGGGGCGGATTGTGGGGCGCTTAAGCGCTAATGCTCAAAGCCCGTGGCGCCGGCGGATTTCTCCCACCAACTCGGCCCGTTCTTCGAGAAATCGGTTGAACGCCTCGATCAGCTCGGGATGGTTGATGCTCGACAGGTAGTAGTGATCCTCCACATGCGGCAGCTCCGGGTCGAGCACCAGGCTGTCGGGCGCCATGCGCATCTGCCGGAGTTGGTGAGCCACGACCTTGGGGTTGAGGTAGACCGCGTCAACGCGGTCATTGGCGGCCATGCGCAGCAACGAGTCGATCTGGTTGGCCTGGATCAGGCGGATTTTTCCGGCGCGAATGTCCGCCAGGTAGGGCCAGGGCGTAAAGCCGTTTTGTGTGCCGAGCAGTTCGATGCGTTGCTGGCCCTGACCGAGGTAACGCGGCTTGACCAGCATGCCGTCGACATAAGGCGCTGCCGGGTGGCTGTAGTGGATGTCGTGGCCGGCTTTCTGGTCGGCATTCCATTGCGGGTGATCGGGGAACTTGAGGTCGACCCGGCCGGACAGGAAATCGCCGAGTAGCCGTCGGACCGGCAGCGGCGTGTAGACGAAGCGATAGCCATACTCGGCGGCGAAGGCGTCCAGCAGGTCGCGGGCGTAGCCGCGGTACTTACCGTTCTCCACGTCGGAATACGGTTGATAGGGCTGCAGTTCGACGCCGACGCGAATGTCCTCCTGCGCGGCGACGGGCAGGGCGATAAGGCAGAGCAGCAGGGCAAAGCACTTGGTCATGGCAGGCAGGGTCTCGCTGACAGCTAACAGCGGCTGGCACCCTAACCATAGCTGCGCCTTAGAGAATCGGCGAGATCAGCCTTGCTACGCGCATGCCCAGCTGTTGCAGGCGGTGCAGGTTGCGCCGGTCGGCGTTGACCAGCTCGCGCGAGCGGCTGAAGTCGTCCTCCAGCATGGCCGCTACCTGAGCATTGAAGCCCTCGTCGAAGGTGAGCAGGCTGACCTCGAAATTCAGGCGGAAGGAGCGGTTATCCAGGTTGGCGCTGCCCAGCATGCTGACATCGTGATCGATCAGCAAAGCTTTCTGGTGCAGGAAGCCCGGTTGGTAACGGAAGATGCGCACGCCGGCGCATAGCGCCTCGAAGGCGTAGAGGCTGGAGGCGGCATAGACAATGCGGTGATCGGGGCGTGACGGCAGCAGCAGACGCACGTCGACGCCGCGCATCACTGCCAGGCGCAGGGCGGCGAAAAGGGACTCGTCGGGTACGAAGTACGGGCTGCTCAGCCAGATCCGCTCGCGCGCCGCATGAATCGCCTCGACGAACAGCAGCGAGCAGGTCTCCTGCGGGTCGGCCGGGCCGCTGGCGACCACCTGGCAGAGCAGGCCGGGCTCATCCTGCTTGCTCGGCATCAGCAGCGGTGGCAAGCGTTTGCAGGCCCAGTACCAGTCTTCGGCGAAAGCTTCCTGCAGGCTGGCCACCACCGGGCCGCGCACCTCGATATGGGTGTCGCGCCAGGGCGCCAGCGGCGGCTTCTGCCCGAGGTATTCGATGCCGACGTTGAGCCCGCCGAGATAGCCGATCTCACCGTCGACCACGACGATCTTGCGGTGGTTGCGAAAATTCAGCTGAAAGCGATTGAGCAGCCCGGAGCGCGTGGGGAAGGCGTGTATCTGCACACCACCACGGCGCAGGCGGTCAATGAAGGCGGCGGATAACGAATGGCTGCCGACGCCGTCATACAGTACATGCACCTGTACGCCAGCGGCGGCGCGTTCCAGCAGTACGTCTTGCAGGCGCCGGCCGAGGCGGTCGTCGCGAATGATGAAGAACTGCAGCAGGATCACCTGCTGGGCGCCGGCCAGGGCATTGAAGATCGCCGTGAAGGTGGCCTCGCCATTGATCAGCAAGTCGACGCGGTTGCCGGTCAGGCCAGGCAGATGCGACAGGCGTGGCAGCGCGCGCAGGCGGTCGTAGGCGGGCGACAGGTGCGCGGCCTTGGCTTCCTCGACCCAGGGGCGCCAGTCCTGTTCGCCCATGGCGTGGTGCATTTCCTTGTCGGCCTGACGCCGCGCCTTGACGTAGGCATCGAAGCGGCTGCGGCCGAACACCAGGTACGGCAGCAGCGTCAGGTAGGGCATGAAGAACAGCGACAGCCCCCAGGCCAGCGCACCCTGGGCGGTGCGCACGGTGAGCACGGCGTGGATCGCGGCCAGTACGCCGAGGGCGTGAATGGTGGCGATCAGGTAGGCGAACAGATGGGGAATGCCGAAATCGGCAGGCATGCAGGCTCTTCCTTTCACAGGCTGTGTGTAACTGACTACGGCGGTTGCAGGGCGTTCTGCGTACATCCTGCCACGCTGTTTCCTGGTGTGGCAGTGCCGGGCAAATTGCCACCTTCAAGGGAATTATTCGGGACTCTCATGTGTCTGTGAGTCTGAGTGAGCGGAATTCATGTGTTACTCTTTCTGGTTCGACCCGTCTGTGGGTCGTCTTTAATTGGAGGAGGGCATCCGTCCTGTTCACGCTCGTCTAGCGAGTCAAACGCATCAAGGAGCACGCCACGTATGGGAAACGTCCCTTCGCATGACACGACCCCGCCATCCGCAGCGGAAACCCACGAAGGCATCCCGGCACCGTCCGGTGAGGCCAATCTGATCGACACCGATTACGTCATCGGTCAGGACAACATCAAAGGGCAGTTCGTCTTCGCCCTCGACATCCACGGCAAGGTCTTCACCATCTCCGCGCTGGTCGCGGTGATCTTCGTGATCCTCGCCCTGGCTCTGCAGAACCAGATCGAACCGCTGTTCAGCGGTGTGCGCGACTGGCTCACCCATCACATGGCCTGGTTCTTCATCGGTGCCGCGAATGTCTTCGTCCTGCTCTGTCTCGGCCTGATCCTCTCGCCGCTGGGCAAGGTGCGCATCGGAGGCAAGGACGCGACGCCCGACTACACCTACATGGGCTGGTTCTCCATGCTGTTCGCCGCCGGTATGGGCATCGGCCTGATGTTCTACGGCGTGTCCGAGCCCATGTCGCACTACAGCGCGGCGATGGGTGGTATCACCGTCGGTGAGGATGGCGTGCGTACCGACTGGGCTCCGCTTGGCGGCGCTGCCGGCAACGCAGAAGAAGCCGTGCGTCTGGGCATGGCTGCGACCATCTTCCACTGGGGTCTGCACCCCTGGGCGATCTACGCCATCGTCGCCCTGGCGCTGGCGCTGTTCTCGTTCAACAAGGGCCTGCCGCTGTCGATCCGCTCGATCTTCTACCCGATTCTCGGTGAGCGCGTCTGGGGTTGGCCGGGGCATATCGTCGACATTCTCGCGGTGTTCGCCACCCTGTTCGGCCTGGTCACCTCGCTGGGGCTGGGTGCGGAGCAGGCGGCTGCGGGTGTGGAGTACCTGTTCGGTATCCCGGCGACGGACACCACCAAGGTGCTGCTGATCGTCGCCATCACCCTGATCGCGCTGGCTTCGGTGGTCGCCGGCCTCGACAAGGGGGTCAAGCGCTTGTCGGAGATCAACATGGGCCTGGCCATGGCCCTGTTGTTGTTCATCATCATCGCTGGGCCGACCCTGGTGATCTTCAGCGACTTCTTCAAGAACCTCGGCGCCTACCTGCAGTACCTGCCGGCGCTGGCCAACCCGATCGGCCGTGAGGACGTCAACTTCAGCCAGGGCTGGACCGCCTTCTACTGGGCCTGGTGGATCAGCTGGTCGCCGTTCGTCGGTATGTTCATCGCACGGGTCAGCCGTGGTCGCAGCGTGCGTGAGTTCCTCGTCGCCGTGCTGCTGGTGCCGTCGCTGGTGTCGGTACTGTGGATGACTGCCTTCGGTGGTACCGCCATCAACCAGCTGCTGGTCGATGGTTTCACCGGTGCGCAGGAAGCCGGCCTGGAACTGAAGCTGTTCAGCATGCTCGGTGAAATGCCGCTGACCGGTATCACCTCGTTCATCGGCATCGTGCTGGTGGTGGTGTTCTTCATCACCTCGTCGGACTCGGGCTCCCTGGTGATCGACACCATCACCGCTGGCGGCAAGGTTAACGCACCGGTACCGCAGCGCGTGTTCTGGGCCAGCATCGAAGGCGTGATCGCCATCGCCCTGCTGCTCGGCGGCGGTCTGGTGGCGCTGCAGGCCATGGCTGTGTCGACGGGCCTGCCGTTCACCATCGTGCTGCTGGTGGGCTGTATTTCCATCGTCAAAGGCTTGATGAGCGAGCCGCGTTAGGGATGTTCTGAAAAAGCTATTTATCGTCACTCCCGCGCAGGCGGGAGCCCAGATGATTCGTAGGTTCTGGATGCCCGCCTGCGCGGGCATGACGGCTTTTTCAGTGTTTACGCAGCTCGTTCCCCTCTCCCATTGATTGATGGGAGAGGGGCTGGGCGAGAGGGCGCTTTCAACGCCGCATCATCGCCCACGGCCACAAACAAAAACGCCGCGAATCTGTCAGGGTCCGCGGCGTTTTCGTATCTGGCGGTCGTGTATCAGCACTCGATGATATTTACCGCCAGGCCGCCACGGGCGGTTTCCTTGTACTTGGTCAGCATGTCTGCGCCGGTCTCGCGCATGGTCTTGATCACCTTGTCCAGGCTCACGTAGTGCGAGCCGTCGCCGTACAGCGCCATGCGCGCGGCGTTGATGGCCTTCACCGAGGCGATGGCGTTGCGCTCGATGCAGGGGATCTGCACCAGGCCGCCGACCGGGTCGCAGGTCAGGCCCAGGTGGTGCTCCATGCCGATTTCCGCCGCGTTCTCGACCTGCTCCGGGGTGCCGCCCAGAACAGCACACAGCGCACCGGCCGCCATCGAACAGGCCACGCCGACTTCACCCTGGCAACCGACTTCGGCGCCGCTGATCGAGGCGTTTTCCTTGTACAGGATGCCGATGGCGCCTGCGGTCAGCAGGAAATCGATGATGCCGCGCTCGCTGGCGCCGGAAATGGCGTTGGCGTAGTAGTGCAGCACGGCCGGGATGATGCCGGCGGCGCCGTTGGTTGGAGCTGTCACCACGCGGCCACCGGCGGCATTCTCCTCGTTCACCGCCAGGGCCCAGAGGTTGACCCAGTCGAGCATGCGCAGCGGGTCTTCCAGGTAGCTGCGCTGGAAGCCGCCCAGCTTGCGCGCCAGGATCGCGGCACGGCGACGTACCTTGAAGCCGCCCGGCAGAATGCCCTCGGTGCGGCAACCACGGTCGACGCAGGCCTGCATCACCTTCCAGATTTCCAGCAGGCCGGCATCGGTCTCTTCGTCGCTGCGCCAGTGACGTTCGTTGCGGCGCATCACCTCGGCAATGCCGATGCCGTTCTCGCGCGCCAGGCGCAGCAGGTCGGCACCACTGGTGAACGGCAGCGGCAGGCTGGTGGCATCCGGGGCGATGACCTTGTGCTTGGAGCCGTCGGCGAGGATCGCCTCGCTGACCACGAAGCCACCACCCACCGAGTAATAGGTGGCCTCGTGCACCTGAATGCCGGCGGCATCGAAGGCGGCGAAGCGCAGGCCGTTGGCATGCAGCGGCAGGGCCTTGCGGAACATCTTCAGGTCGGCCTTCTCGTCGAAGGCGACGGCGTGCTTGCCGGCCAGGACGATGCGCTTGTCGCGGCGGATGGTCTCGATGTAGCCCGGCACCTGGTCCACGTCGACGGTATCCGGCTCGTAACCGCTGAGGCCGAGCAGTACCGCCTTGTCACTGCCGTGGCCCTTGCCGGTGGCGCCCAGCGAGCCGTACAGCTCGGCGGCGACGCGGGTCACCTGCGGCATGTGATCGTGGTTTTCCAGCGCGTGAGTGAACAGCGCGGCCGCCCGCATCGGGCCGACGGTGTGGGAGCTGGAGGGGCCGATACCGACTTTGAACAGGTCGAAAACGCTGATAGCCATGGCGAGATTCTTCTTCTGTGGGCACGTCTGAAAACCCGGTTTTCAGCGATGCCATCATGTGGGTGAACCACGCGCCCGGTTCAGCGCGTGTGGATATCTCTATCTAAGGCCGGCCATATCATTATGTATACTGATTTATTTTTAACCTATTCGTTAGCGACCCTTAACTATTGAGATCGCGTCATGGACATCACCCGCCTGCGCACCCTGCGTGAACTGGCCCGTTGCCGCACCATGGCCGCCGCTGCCGAGTCGCTGCACCTGACACCTTCGGCGGTTTCGCAGCAGGTGTCCCAGCTCGAACGCGAAGCGGACATGGCGCTGATCGAACGGCGCGGGCGCGGCGTGGTGCTGACCCCGGCCGGCGAGCGCCTGGTGGCGCATGCCGAACGCATTCTCATGGTGCTCGACGAAGCGCGCTCGGAGCTGGCGCTGCTGCGCGGCGAAATCGCCGGTGAGCTACGGGTGGCGGCTTTCCCCTCGATTGCCGTGGCGGTGATCGCCGAAACCGTGCGCGCGTTGCGCAGCGCCTACCCTCGGCTGAACGTGGTGGTATTGGAGCTGGAACCGCAGGAAAGCCTCAGCGCCCTCGGCGCCTGGCAGATCGACGTGGCGGTGATCGACGACCTGGCCGTGCAGCCCGACGAGAACCGCGAGAACTACGCGCTGATTCCTCTGACCCAGGACCAGCTGCACGTGCTGCTGCCCATCGACCATGCCCTGGCCAGGCGCGACAGCCTGACCATCGCCGAGCTGCGCGACGAAGCCTGGGCGCTGGACTCCACCGGCAGCTCGTTCGGCGAATTCATCACCAACCTGTGTCGCCGCTCGGGCTACGCGCCGCGCATCAATGCCCACTGCGCCGGCTTCGAGATGGTCGCGGCCATGGTCGCCTCGGGCAACTCCATCTCCATCGTCTCCGGCCTGCGCCTGGTGCGAACGCTACCCGGCGTCACCGCCGTGCCGCTGCTGCCGGCTATCCAGCGCGGTGTGTTCCTCGCCTACCGCAAGGGTGAGCGCGATCACCCGGCGGTTAACGTGTTTCTCGACGAGGCGGTTTATACGGCGGACAAGGTGCTGGGTTAGCCCGTTCGTGTGGGAGGGGCTTTAGCCGCGATGCTCTTGGCTTTTCGATGGGGCCGACGCACATCGTGGGCATCATCCGTTTATCCGACTTTTACTCAGCGGGCGTGACGAGCTCTTGAGCAGCTTCAGCCTCCAACTTCGCCCTGTCAGCTTTGCTGATGTACTTGGGTTTATTGCTTTTAGGCGCGAGCTTGGCATTGGCCTTCTTGGCGTGAGCTTCGAGCAGTTGTTTGATCTTTTTGCGGCGGTTCATGGGCCTGTGCTTGTGTTGTTCTGATTCGAGAGTACCCACGCGTTGTGCGGGTAGCCGGGGTTCAGCTCCATAGAGCGCTGATCAGTGTACGCCCCGGATAGTGCGTCGCCACCTGCGCCTGTAGCAGCTCGCCACAGGCCAACGCATCGGTCAGCGCATGGTGCGCCGAGTACAGCGGCAGGCCGTAGCGCAGGCGGCTGTCGGCCAGGCGGATGGAAACGGGTTCGCGGCCGCGCAGGCGGTCCCACCAGCTTACGGTGCGCTTGGGGTGCAGGCGCGCTTCCAGTTCCATGGTGTCGATGATGGGGAAGATCAGCCCTTCGCCCAGGTGCTGGCGCACGGCCTGGTCGAGGAAGCTGCGCTCGATATTGCGGTAGTGCGCCACCACCACCTTGCCGGCCAGGGCTTCGAGCAGTTCGTCGAGCACGCTGGCCAGGCGTGGGGCGTGGCGGATGTCGCTGTGGGTGATGTGGTGGAAGGTGACTGATTCGGCACTCAACTCGCTGGTGGGTTTGACCACCCAATAACGGGCTTCTGCGCAGCGGATGCGTTGCAGGCTCAGTGGCACCAGGCCAAGGCTGACGATGGCGTGCTTACGCTGGTCGAGGCCGGTGGTTTCCACGTCCAGCGCCACCAGCGGGACATCCTCCAGCGGCGTATCAGCCGCGACGCAGCCGGCGCCGTAGAAGGCGCGCAGGCGCGGGTCGCGGCTGCTTTCGGCGAGGCTGGCGAACAGTTGCGGCCAGTCCTGGGCTGCGCGCTCGCTCATCGCGGGCGGCTCGCTGGCTGTGCCGGGTAGCGAAAGCGCAGGAATTTCTGCGCGTTGCTGATCACCTGGAAGGCTTCCTTGAGGTGCTGGCGTTCGCTGGCGCTGAACTGCTCCGGCTCGATGTAGTTGCTCGGCGCGTTGCCGGCCTCGACTTCGCGGGCCTGGTGGCGTACACGCACCAGGCTGAGGAACTCGAAGGCGTAGCGCAGGTGCTCCAGCGCTTCCTTGGGCAGCAGCTTGGTGGCGGCGAGGGCATCGAGGCGATCCAGCGAGTTCTGCGCCTTGGAGCCACAGGCCAGGGCGTGCACGCGGATCAGGTCGGTGAGTGGCGCGGTGCCGCGGCCCTTGAGGTTGATGATGTTGCGGTGGCGGCCGTCGGTTTCCATCACGAAGGTGCGGAAGAAGCCCAGCGGCGGTGTGCGGTTGAGCGCGTTACGCGCCAGCGCGGCGAGGAAGGCGGGACTGGCGCTGGCCTTCTGTGCCAGCAGATCCTTGAGGTTCTCCACCAGTTCGGTTTCGCCGTAGAGGCCGTCGAGGTCAAAGAAGATGCTGGCGTTGAGCAGGGTTTCCGGGTTGGGCCGCTCGATCCATTCGCTGAAGTACTGCCGCCAGACCTTCAGTGGCTGCCGCCACTTGGGGTTGGTGGCCATGATGCCGCCCTTGCAGTAGCTGTAGCCGCAGGCGGCCAGGCCGTCGCTGACGAACTGCGCTAGTTCGGCGAAGTAGGCGTCGTGTTCGTCGGCATCGAAGCTATCGTCGAGCACCAGGGCGTTGTCCTGGTCGGTGAGCAGCAGTTGCTCGTCGCGGGCCATGGAGCCTGCGACCATGAAGCAGTAGGGCACTGGCGGCGGGCCGAGCTTCTGTTCGGCCAACTCCAGCAGGCGCTGGCTGAAGGCGCGGCCGATGCCGCTCATGGCGCTGCCGACCATGTGTGCGCTGGCGTCGTCGGCGACCATCCGTACGAAGGTGGCGTGCAGGTCCGGCAGCAGGCTCTTGAGCCCCTCCACCGAGGTCTTGTTGAAGATGCCGTTGACCAGATACAGGCTGCTGCGCGACTCGTAGCGGATGATGTCGGCCAACGCCACCACGCCCACCGGGCGGCGGCGATGCAGCACCGGCAGGTGGTGGATGTTGTTGCGCAGCATGCACAGCATGGCCTCGAACACCGAGTCGTCGGCCTGCAGGGTGATCGGGTTGGGCGTCATGATCTGGCTGACCGGCGTATCGCTGGCTAGGCCGGCGGCGACCACGCGGGTGCGCAGGTCGCGGTCGGTGAGGATGCCGGCCATCACCTGGTTCTGCTGCTCGGCCACATCTACCTGGTTCGGGTCGGGCCAGCGCGTGCCGGGGTCGACGACGATCACCGAGGACACGCTGTGTTCGGTCATTACCTGCGCCACCTGCTGGATCGGCGTATCCAGCGGCACGCTGATCGCACTGCGCGAGATCAGCTTGCGCACCTTGATCTTCATCAGCTCGCTGGCCTTGCCGTGGCTGTCTTCCAGGGCGGACTTGAGGCGCGACTGGCCTTCGGCCTCGACGAAGTCGGCGAAGCTGTCGAACTGCTCGCAGAGCTGATGGAACAGCGTGCCGGGGATGAAGTAGATCAGGCTGTCTTCGATCGCGGTGGCGCCCAGGCGCACCTTGTTGCCGCGCAACAGCCCGGCCTGGCCGAAGATGTCACCCTCGCTGAGGCGGTTGTGCAGTTCGCCGCCACGCCGGTGGATTTCCACCGCGCCGCTGCGCACGTAATGCAGTTCATGGATCGGCGCACCGACGGCGAGGATTTCACTGCCGGCCTTGAAGTAACCCACTTGCACCTGACGGGCGATCTCGTCGAGAGTCTGCTCCGGCAGGTTGTCGAAGGGGGCGAAGCGATTCAGGTGGTCGCGGATCTCGATCAGCTCGATCTGCATGCGTGCCTCGCTGGCTGGCTGGCACTACAGGATACGGGCTGCCACGATGTCAGTGCAAAGCGGGCGGCCACGGACCAAACAAGGAGAGGTTATGCAGGTTTCAGGATTTTGGTGGTTGGCGGGCGCGCTGCTGGTGCTCGGCGGCGCCGTGGTTTTCTACTACAACCGCCTGGTGTTCAACCGCCACCGCGTGGCGGAAGCCGCCAGCGGCATCGATGTGCAGCTCAAGCGCCGCTCCAGCCTGATTCCGGCGCTGGTGGAATGTGTGCGCCAATACATGGGCTACGAGCAGAGCACGCTGGAGGCGTTGGTGCAGGAGCGCATACGCGCGGTGCAACTGGCGGATTCGCCGCTGGCCCAACGTGCGCCGGTAGAGACGCTGCTCAGTCATCAGCTACGCCAGCTGTTTGTGCTGGTCGAGGATTATCCGGAGCTCAAGGCTGACAGCCAGTTTCGTGAGCTGCAGGGCAACATCAGCGAGGTCGAGAACCATATCCAGATGGCTCGGCGTTACTACAACGGCGCGGTGCGTGAGCTGAACGTACTGGTCGAGTCGGTGCCGAGCAATCTGGTGGCCCGGCTGTTCGCTTTTACCCAGGCCGAATATTTCACCCTGGATGACCCGCGTGAAGGCCAGTCGCCGAAGATGGAGTTCTGAGCATGCAAGGATGGCTGCGTGGTCTGTTGCTTAGCTGTTTTCTGCTGCCGGGCCTAGTGTTGGCGCAGGAGGCCATCGAGGATTTTGCCGTCATCCTGCAGGTCGAGGCCGACGGCAATCTGCTGGTCACCGAACGGATTACCGTACGCGCCGAGGGTCAGGATATTCGTCGTGGCATCTACCGCGATCTGCCGGTCAGTTATGCGCTGCCGATGGGACTGGAGCAGAGTAGCCCGATCACCCTGCTGGGCGTGACTCGCGATGGCCGGCCCGAGTCGGTGCGCAGCGAGCGCAATGGTGCCTGGGTGCGCTTCTACCTAGGCTCATCGAACATTCTGCTTGAGCCGGGACGCTATCACTACGAGCTGCGCTATCGGGTCGGGCGCGCCCTGCTGCATCACGCCGACACGGACGAGCTGTACTGGAACGTCACCGGCAACGGCTGGCTATTCCCCATCCGCCAGGCCTCGGTGGAGCTGCGCCTGCCAGCGGGGGCGCGCATCGGCCAGTTTGCTGCGTATACCGGAGCCCAGGGCGATCAGGGCCAGGACTTCCAGATTGTCGAACGGCGCGATGACTACCTGCGCCTGGCCACCACCGAGACGCTGCCGGCCTATCACGGCCTGACCGTGGCCGTGGACTGGCAGGCAGGGCTGGTACCGCGGCCTGGCCTGCTGCAAAACGCCAGTCGCGCCGTGCTGGATAACCTGGGCGTGGGCATCGGTGCCGTGTTGCTGATAGGCCTGCTGCTGTTCTACCTGCGTGCTTGGAACCGTGTCGGTCGCGACCCGCGCAAGGGCGTGATCATCCCGCTGTTCGAGGGGCCGCAGGGTGTGAGCGCGGTGCAGGCGGGCTATCTCTGGCATCGCGGGTTGCGCGGCGCTTTCGGCGAGGCACGGGCCTTCAGCGTGTGGCTCACCGACATGGCCATCCGCAAGCATCTGCATATCGAGGACAAGCCGCACGGCAGCGTCTTCAGCCTGGCCCGCGACCAGGGCGCTGGCAGTGACATGAGCGAGCTGGATCGCGACCTGCGCAAACGTCTGTTTCCGGCCAACAAGATTGGTATTGCTCTGATCATCGGCACTCAGTACGAGCCCCGTCTGGCGGATGCGGTGGCCGGGCTGAGCAGCCAGCTTGGCGAGCAGGGCAAGGCCTGGTTTGCCAACAACCGCGGCATCTGGGCTTTGGGGTTGGTGTGGGCCGCATTGGCATGTGCCGCAACGGTGCTCTTGAGTGGCCAGGGCGAAGATGAGTGGGCCACAGGTCTGGCCGGACTGGTGTTCAGCCTGGGCTTTGGCGTGCCGGCACTGGTCGTGTTCAACATGGCCCGCCATCAGCCCGGCTTCGGTAAGCAGATGGGGCTGTATCTGGTCGCGCTGATGTTCGGCTGGCCAGTGCCGGTAGGGCTGATGATGATTGCCGCGTCGGTGTCGGTGCCGGCGTTGCTGCTGGTCGTCGCCTATGTCGTGTTGGTGCTGGTGTTCTATTTCCTGTTGCCGGCACCAACCCTGGAAGGGCGGCGCCTGCTCGACGCGTTGGAAGGCTATCGCGATTACCTGCAACTGGCCGAGCGTGACGCCTTGGCCCTGGCAGGCGACGCCCCGGCGATGAGCATCGCGCTGTACGAGCGCCATCTGCCTTTCGCCATGGCCTTGGGCGTGGAAGACAAATGGAGCGCGCGTTTCAGCGAGGCTCTGGCTAGCGGCCTGATCGACCCGGCGCAGCGCGACTATCAGCCGAGCTGGTATCACAGTCGCAGCAGCTACAGCTCGCCACAGGCGCTTAGCGGTGCGCTGGCTGCCGGCCTTGCCAGCGCCACGGCTTTGGCATCGTCGCCGCCATCGAGCAGTTCTTCGGGCGGCGGTGGGTCGTCCGGTGGCGGCTCCTCGGGTGGAGGAGGTGGCGGCGGCGGTGGTGGCGGCTGGTAGGTCATAGCTGGAGGCTAATTGTTCAACTCCAGTTCCAACGGCTCTCTGCCACCGCGTCGTGGGCGTGCAGGCTTTCTGCGTGGACGACCTTGAGGCAGAAGCCGCTGGCCTGCGGCAATTGGCGCAGGGCGCGGTGCAGGCGGCGTGCGGCGTCTTCGCAGAACATCAGGTTCTGCCCGTTGGCGAGGGCGAAGGCCTGTTCGTCTGCACGCTTCACCGCGGTCTGTACCGGCGTGCCGAGGGCCTGCTCGGCACTGTCGATCAACTCCAGTACGGGCAGTTCGACGCAGCCTGGTGCCAGGCGCAGTTGCAGGGTCGCCGTACTGCGCTGGCTGTGCGGGGTGGCGACGATGCCCTGGGTCGAGCCGAGCCAGTCGAGCACGCTGGAGTAATCCACCTGCTGGTCGGGAAAGTCCCAGGCGAAGCGTTGCTGGATCAGCTGCCGTGCCAGCGCTGCCGAGCAAGGGCAGGTGGACGAGTAGCTGACCTCGACCTGCAATTCGATGTCCACGCCCCGGCCGTCCTGCCGGGCGCGCAGTTCGAAGGGGTAGCCCTTCCAACCGTTCAACGGGCTGACCAGCGCCGGACGCTTGAGTAGCACCTCGCCGCGCAGGGTCAGGGTGGCGCTATCGGACAGTGCCTGATGGCTGCTCAGGCAGTCGTCCAGCACCTGCAGCACTGCCGGCACGTTCAATGGCTGATGCACCAGGCGCTGCGCCGCCAGGTACAGGCGCGACATGTGGATGCCACGTGCACCGGCATCATCGAGGCTCACGCCGATGTCGACGCTGGCGGTCACGGCCGCGCTGGCCAGGCGAATGGGCAGGGCGATACCGGCCATGCCGACCCAGTCCAGTGGCAGGTCGTGGTGGGTGGCTTGAGCGGCAATATCCGGCAGGGGCTGGTCGTTCATCGCAAATCCGTGAGTTGCTTTCAGAATTAAATGTTATGTTATAACAATTAAAACAAGCCAGCCGATTTCCCATGACCCTGACCGCGACCACCGAGGCCGTACTGCTGGCGCAGCCAGCGGATGACTACATGAACGACGCCCAGCAGCAGTTCTTTCGCGAGCTGCTGCTGACACAGCGAGCCGAGTTGCAGGCGCGCATCGAGGAGGAATTCACCGAGCTGCGCCAACCCGAGATCAGCAGCGATGTCGCCTCAACCGACGAACCCATCGGCCTCAAGCGCCTGCTGCTGCGCCCGACCGCGACCCTGTGCATCGAAGCCAAGGAGCGCTAGGAGCAGCGCGAAAAACATCAGCGTGACCGTGACTGAACGAGGAACACCCCCATGAATCAGCGTCTACCCGTTACCGTGCTGTCCGGCTTTCTTGGTGCCGGCAAGAGCACCCTGCTCAACCATGTGTTGAAGAACCGCGAAGGCCTCAAAGTCGCGGTGATCGTCAACGACATGAGCGAAATCAATATCGACGGTGCCACCGTCCAGCAAGACGTCAGCCTCAACCGCGCCGAAGAGAAGCTGGTGGAGATGAGCAACGGCTGCATCTGCTGCACCCTGCGTGAAGACCTGCTCGAAGAGGTGGCCCGCCTGGCCAGCGACGGTCGTTTCGACTACCTGCTGATCGAGTCCACCGGCATCAGCGAACCGCTGCCGGTGGCCGAGACCTTCACCTTTCGTGACGAGCAGGGCCGCAGCTTGTCCGACCTGGCGCGGCTCGATACCATGGTCACGGTGGTCGACGGAGTGAACTTCCTGCGCGACTTCCATGAGGCAGACAGCCTGGCCAGCCGTGGCGAAACCCTGGGCGAGGAGGACGAACGCTCTATCACCGATCTGCTGATCGAGCAGGTGGAGTTCGCCGACGTCATCCTGATCAGCAAGATCGACCTGATCAGCCAGGCCGAGCGCGAGGAGCTGATGGCCATCCTGCGCGGCCTCAACACCCACGCCGACATCCAGGCTATGAGCATGGGTCAGATCGCCCTGAACAAGATCCTCGATACCGGCCGCTTCGACTTCGACCGCGCCTCGCAGGCACCGGGCTGGCTCAAGGAGCTGCGCGGCGAGCACGTGCCGGAAACCGAGGAATACGGCATCGCCTCCAGTGCTTACCGCGCGCGCCGGCCATTCCATCCGCAGCGCTTCTTCGATTTCCTCTCTCAGGAATGGCGCAACGGTCGTCTGCTGCGCTCCAAGGGCTTTTTCTGGCTGGCCAGCAAATACCAGGAGGCCGGCAGTTGGTCGCAGGCTGGCGGGCTGATGCGCCACGGCCTGGCCGGGCGCTGGTGGCGCCTCGTGCCCAAGCAGCACTGGCCGCAGGATGAGGAAGGTCTGCAGACGATCATGAAGCACTGGAGCGCCGAGGTCGGTGATTGCCGCCAGGAGCTGGTGTTCATTGGCCAGAACATCGACTTCCCGCGACTGGTGCGTGAGCTGGACGACTGCCTGCTGAACGATGAGGAAATGGCCGGTGGCCCTGAGGCCTGGCGCCTGCTCGCTGACCCCTTCGGTGCCTGGCAGCAGGAGGCCGCCTGATGTTCGCCCTGCAGTTGCCGAACGTGTCCCGGCAGGTGCTGGGCGAGGACATCCAGGTGCTTGGTGAGGTGCTGCATGACGGCGTCAACCTGGCCGTCTGGCAGCGCCGCCTGCCGGCGCAGATCGCCGACTTCGCCGAGACGCTGCTGGTGCAAGGTGAGCCGCTGGCGCAGTCCATGACCCTGGAGCTGCCGCGCGCGGACAGCGAGCCAAATCTCGATGGCCTGGTGGCGCAGTACGCCGATCTGCCGGGTCAGGCGGCCTTTCTCGCCGACGTGGCCTGGCTGGTGCGGGCCTATGCCTGCCTGCTCGACGCCCAGCGCATCGGCCTGCGCCTGCGCGCTCTGGACAAGGCCATGTGCCCGCGTTTTCACGTCGACCACGTGCCGCTGAGGCTGATCACCAGCTACGCCGGTGTCGGCAGCGACTGGCTGGAGGAGGGCGCGATGCCGCGCAGCAAGCTCGGTCAGCCGGACGCAGAGCCGCAGGACGAGGCATTGATCCAGCGTCTCGACGCCGGCCATGTGGCGCTGGCCAAGGGTGAGAAATGGCACGGCAACGAGGGGCGCGGGTTGATCCACCGTTCGCCGCAGCCGCCGGTGGGTGAGCGACGCTTGTTATTGACCCTGGATTGGTTGGCCTGAGCGTGCTCGTTCCGTAGGGTGCGCCGTGCGCACCGCGAACACCGAGGCATTTGCTGGTGCGCACAGCCTAGGCGGCCCCGCGACACCCTACGGATAGGGGCAAGCTCTTAAAAAATAGGCCGGAGCGACTGCCCCGGCCTTAAGCACCAAGAGATCATGTCGACGCGTGACTCGACATGAGGGTTACGTGAGGTACCCGAAGCCATTAAGCGCTTTATTGGTGACGCTTTGATGTCAGGATCATTGCGTTTCCTCGTAGGGCGGGTGCAACCCGCCCTTCCCACCCAGGCGGGGTGCCCCCCCCCTACGCTACTCAGACTCACGTGGCTCGGCGTTGCGCAGGTGATTGCAGGTACTCAG
The DNA here is from genome assembly GCF_048068235.1 of Pseudomonas sp. NY15364. Lineage (NCBI taxonomy): Bacteria > Pseudomonadati > Pseudomonadota > Gammaproteobacteria > Pseudomonadales > Pseudomonadaceae > Pseudomonas > Pseudomonas sp. NY15364. Next base: position 120,961 of record NZ_JBLUPX010000002.1, read on the forward strand.
GGCTTGATCCAATGGCCCTGATACTGCGTCTTGCAGGCGGGTTCCAGGTACAACGCGTCGCTGGCCACGCCGTAGTAGTGGATATCCTGCAGGTACATACCGCTGCCGGCGCGTGCGTTCTGGCAGACGCCGTGGGCACCCTTGGGGCACTGCTCGACGAACTCCACCTCGACCGTCTGGCCTTGCAGTTGCGGCTGGCAGAAACCGTCGCGGAACAGCGTGGTGGGGATGTTGCGATTTTCCTGGCAGACCTTCACGTCCAGGCGTTCGGCCTGGCTGTGCACCACGCAGGCTTCGGCTAGGGCCAGGCCCGGCAGCAGGGAAAACAGCAACAGCCATGCACGCATCATTTCGACTCCCGAAAAACTGCCGGCGAATCTAACATGCTGTTTCTTTGCAGTCTGTGCTGGCACTTGTCTGGCGAACCACCGAACATAAATTCATGCTCAGTCAAATCCCTACCCACCTCATTGCCGGCCCGCTTGGTGCCGGCAAGACCACGCTTATCCGTCACCTGCTGGCGCAGAAACCGGCGGGCGAGCGTTGGGCTGTGTTGATCAACGAATTCGGCCAGATCGGTCTGGACGCCGCCTTGCTCGAGCAAGGCGACGATGGCATCGCCATGGCCGAAGTGGCCGGTGGTTGCCTGTGCTGTGTCAATGGCGCGCCATTTCAGGTCGGCCTCGGGCGCCTGCTGCGCAAGGCCAGGCCTGATCGCCTACTGATCGAACCGTCCGGCCTAGGGCATCCGGTGCAGTTGCTGGCACAGTTGCGGCAGCCGCCCTGGATAGGCGTTTTGGCCGTGCAACCGGCACTGATGGTGCTGGACGCCGCTGCGCTGGCTGCTGGCCAAGCGCTGCCCGATGTGCAGCGTCAGGCGCTGGATGATGCGGGTCTGCTGCTGTTGAACAAGAGCGAGTCTCTGGACGAGGCGAGCCGGGCGCGAATTGCCGCGAGCCTGCCGCCCGTGCCGCTGTACTGGACCGCGCAGGGCCGGCTCGACCTGGCCTTGCTGCCGGGCCTGGCGGCGCGCGCTTCGCCCATCGAGGCGAGTGCCGAGTTACCCACAGCTGCGGTGGGCCTGGCGCAGATCTGGCGCAATGTCGCGGAGCCGATCTGCCAGGTGCAGGATCAGGCAGAGGGCTGGAGTATCGGCTGGCGCTGGCACCCCAGCCAGCGTTTCGATCTCGCGCAGGTGAGCCAGTGGTTGCATGGTATGGATTGGCGCAGGGCCAAGGCCGTGCTGCACGGCGGCGAAGGCTGGCACTCGTTGAATGCATTGCAGGGGCAAGCGCTACAGGTCTGGACCCCGAGTGAATGGCGCAAGGACTCGCGGCTGGAATTGATCTTCGATCAGGCGCAGCACGCCAAAACGCTAAGCGCTTCGTTCGCTGCGTGCCGAATCCCGGCGGTGGGCTGATAAACTCGCCGCGCTCTCGTCTCTGTGGATAACCTTCATGCAACTGCTGCCCTGGTCTCACGACACCTCTGCCGGCTTCACCCTGCGCGGCTGGCACACGCCTCCGTCGGGCAAGCCGTTGCTGCATTTTTTGCACGGCAATGGCTACTGCGGGCGCGTCTATACGCCGATGCTGGCCGCGTTGGCCGAGGACTTCGACCTCTGGCTGTGCGACGTGCAGGGCCATGGCGACAGCGACCATGGAGGGCGCTTTCATGGCTGGAACCGCAGCGCCGAGCTGGCGGTGGAGGCCTTCGACACCCTGCGCGGGCCGTTCGGCGATGTGCCACGCTTCGCCCTCGGGCACAGCTTCGGCGGCGTGCTCACCAGCTTGATCCTGGCGCGCCATCCCGAGCTGTTCCGGCGTGCGGTGTTGCTTGACCCGGTGCTGTTCAGCCCGGCGATGATCGGGGTGATGGCATTGTCCGATGTGGTGGGTCTGGCGCAGCGCAACGCGCTGGCGAGCAAAGCGCGCAAGCGTCGCCGGCAGTGGCCGGATCGTGTCAGTGCACATGCCGCGCTGCATGGGCGCGGCATGTTCCGTGGCTGGGACGAGGCAGCGTTCGACGCCTATATCGAGCATGCGCTGAAGGACGTCGAGGGCGGTGTCGAACTCAAGTGCCGACCAAGTCGCGAGGCCGATATATTCGGCTCTTTCCCACGGCGCCTGTGGCCTTCGCTAGCCAAGGTGACGACGCCGACCGAGGTGATTCACGGTTCGCACACCTATCCCTTCGTTGCCAAGTCCGTGGTGCGCTGGTGCGCGGGCAACGCCCACGTGCGCAGTCAGGTGGTGCCGGGGGGGCACTGTTTCATGCAGGAGCAGCCGGCGGACAGCGCCGAGCGCGTGGCCGCTTTCCTGCTGCAGCGCGGCTGAATCGGGCAGGCGCTATTGCGCCTTGCGCCGCCAGTCTTCCAGTCGGATGACATTGCCTGGCTGCTGCACCGCAACCGGTTCGGGCTGCGGTTCCAATATCGGGTGGGGCTGCAGTTCGATGCGGCCGAGATGCGGGCCGAACATGCTGATATTCCCGCGCAGGCGCTGCTCGCCGGTGACGGTGAACTCGAAGTCATAGAGTCGCGCCAGGCGACGATGGCCTCTGGCATCACGCTGGATGGCCAGACGGCGCAATGCCACGGCGCCATCGAGCAGCTCCACGTCGAGCTTGGCGCAGTGCTGCTTGGCGAAGGCCAGCGCACGCTCGCGAATACCGTGGCCACGCCATAGCCAGGCGCAGGCAGCTGCGAACAGCATCAGCAGGAACACATCGAACAGGTTGATCATGGCGACTCCAGCTTCGGGAGACAGAGCTTAGCTTATCTGCCACGTGCTTCTCAGCACAGTGGCTTGCCCATGCGTCGGCTGTGCATTAGCGTTCGCTCTCTTCAGATGAAAAGGACGTCACCATGCATTGCCCCGCCTGCCGTACGACTCGCCTGCAACCGGCAAAACTCGAAGATGGCCTGCTCGGCCATGGCTGCGCCCAGTGCCGAGGCACGCTGGTCAGCCTGCTGCATTACCGCGATTGGGCCGAGCGCCAGCCAGCACAAGAGACATCAAGCGAACTGGCCGCCGAGGCTGAAGTGGGCGAAACCAGCCATGCCCTGAGCTGCCCCAAGTGCGCCAAGCTGATGAGCAAGTTTCAGATCAGCGGCACTCGGGCCAATCGTCTCGACCTGTGCGGCACGTGCGATGAAGCCTGGCTGGACAGCGGCGAATGGCAGCTGCTCAAGGCTCTGGAACTGAGCCAGCGCATGCCGGCGATCTTCACCGACGCCTGGCAGCGCCAGGTACGGCAGGAGGCCAGCGAACAGGCCCGGCGCGAGCGCTTCAGCCGCATCGCCGGCGAGGACGCCATCGTTCGTGCTGACGAAATTCGCGCCTGGCTCAAGGACCACCCGCAGCGTCGCGAACTGCTGTTCTATATCGGTCACGACTGAGGCGTGAGGCGCCATCGGCGGCTGGTTGCACCTGCCCTACGCTTCGGCGTTCTTCTCTTCGCTCAACGCCTGGTAGCGCTGTTGCAACTCCTCGCGAATCTGCCGGCGCTGTTTGGCCTGGCGCTGACGGCGCAGGCCGTCGGGTGTGTCCGGGTGCAGTTCGGGTACCACTGCCGGACGACCCTGCTCGTCCATCGCCACCATGGTGAAGAAGCTGCTGTTGGTATGGCGTACCGAGCGTTCGCGGATGTTCTCGGTGATCACCTTGATGCCGACTTCCATGGAGGTGCGACCGCAATAGTTGACCGAGGCGAGGAAGGTGACCATTTCGCCGACATGCACCGGCTCGCGAAAGATCACCTGATCCACCGACAGCGTCACCACGTAGCGCCCTGCGTAGCGGCTGGCGCAGGCGTAGGCGACTTCGTCCATGTATTTGAGCAGGGTGCCGCCGTGGACGTTGCCCGAGAAGTTGGCCATGTCCGGGGTCATCAGTACGGTCATCGTCAGTTGTGCGGTTCCGGCTTCCATGGTGACTCCGAAATTGGGAGGCTGTGCGCTGCCGCGCTGTGCGTTGCCCGGCTAATATGAGGTTTAGCTTGGTTAGGATGCCAGATGATGCCCTTGCGCCACATTCCGCTTATGTTGCTTGGCCTGCTCGCCCTGCCGGTAATGGCCGAACAAACGTGCGATACACCGGCGCAATGCAACCAGGAGGGCACGGCCGCCTATCAGGCCGGTCGTTTCGAGGCGGCCATCGAGTCCTTCGAACGTCAGCTGCGTCGCGTCGAGAACGAAGATGAAGCTGGGCTCGAGCTCGCCGTTAACAATCTGATGTTGGCCAACCTGCGCGCCGGTGACGCCGGCATGGCCCGCGCCTGGCTGCAGTTGGCACTGGACACCAACCTTTACGGTTCGGCAACGCGGCACAACCTGATCAAGGTCAGCCAGGCGCTGGATTACCCGGCATTGATTGCCAGCCCGGTAGGCCGCTACCTGCGCTACAGCGGCCAGGCGGTGTGGAGCGAACTGCAGATCAGCGAGATTCCTGGCGGCGGTTATCACGCCAGCTTCGCGCCGTTGCGCGCGGGGGCGCGGGTCGAGGAGTACGGCCCGGCGGCCGTCGGTGAGCTTGAGGGCAAGCTGGTCGGCGACGCTGTGCAGATGCGCCTGGAGGATGCCGCGCTGAATGCTGGTTGCGCGGTGAGTCTGCTGCGCGAGGGAATCTCGCTGCGCGTGCTGGAAGTGTTCGCCGATGGCTGCCAGGACTATGGCGGCATGGGCATCAGCGTGGCGGGCGACTACATCAAAGTCGATGCGCAGGTGCGTCCGTGAGCCGACGGGCCGGCAATATCCTGCTGACCGTTGCCGGCCCGGACATGCGCCGGTATGCCGGGCGTTTGCATGACCTGGAGGCGAAGCGCCGCTTGCTGGCCGCGGTGGTGAGCCTGCCTCCAGGGCCTTTCGATGCCGAACGCCTGGCCAGCATGCCGGATGTCCGCAACCCCTACCATCCGACACAGCTGGCCGAGCCCGATGGACGCGGCCAGCTGTGCTTCGACGGCCCGCACGAGGCAGGATTCAACGGGCGTTGCATGCCGCTGTAGATAAGGATATGCGGCAGGGCTCGCCGCCAACTTATCGTCCGCGACGATCAGGCGTGAGTCAGGTACCAGCGCCAGTCCTGCTCGCCCACCTCTCCCATGAACTGGCGGTACTCGGCCCATTTGATCGCAAGGAACACCTTGAGGAAATCCTCGCCGAGCGCTTCGCGTGCCCAGCTCGAATCTTCCAGGTTGCGCAGGGCGGTGAGCCAGTCGGTGGGCAGCGTTTCGCGGGCCTGTTTGTAGCCATTGCCGACGATGGCTGCGCCTGGGTCGAGCTGCTCGCGGATGCCCTTGTGGATGCCGGCGAGGATCGCGGCTGCCGCCAGATAGGGGTTGGCATCGGCACCGCAGATGCGGTGCTCGACGTGGCGGCTGCCCGCCGGCCCGCCCGGCACGCGGAACGACACGGTGCGGTTGTTCACCGCCCAACTCTTGGCCAGCGGCGCGTAGCTGTTGGCCTGGAAGCGGCGAAAGGAGTTGGCGTTGGGGCAGAAGATCGCCAGGGCGTCGTTGAGGGTGGCCATCATGCCGCCAATGGCGTGACGCAGCAGCGGCGTACCCTGAGGGTCTTCGCTGGCCATCAGGTTGTTGCCCTCGGCATCGGCCAGCGATACGTGCATATGCATGCCGCTGCCGGCCAGGTCGCCGAACGGCTTGGCCATGAAGCAGGCCTGCAGCCCATGCTTGTTGGCCACGCCCTTGACCAGACGCTTGTAGCGAACCCCTTCGTCCACTGCCTGCAGGGCGTCGAAACGGTGCTCCAGGGTCAGCTCGAGCTGGCCCGGCGCGTATTCGGAGATCGCCGTGCGCACTGGCAAACCCTGCACCTCGCAGGCGGCGTAGAGATCGTCGAGGAATGGCTGCACCTGTTCCAGCTCGTACACGCCATAGACCTGCGGCGCCTGTGGGCGCACGCCGTTCATCTGTACGGCGGGCTGTGGGCGGCCATTGGCGTCACGCTGCTTGTCCAGCAGGTAGAACTCCAGCTCCACCGCCATTACCGGGTGATAACCATCGGCCTTGAGCGCCTCGATGGCACGTACCAGCACGTGGCGTGGGTCGCCCGGCGTGGCCGGCAGACCCTGGGTCGGGTGCATGCTCACCTGCACCTGGCCGGTGGGCACCACGCGCCAGGGTTGCAGGGTGAGGCTGCCGGGCAGTGGGTAGGTCCAGCAGTCGGCGTCGGCCACTTCCCAGACCAGGCCGCTTTCCTCGACGTCCTCGCCCTGGATGGTCAGCGACAGGATCGAGCTGGGCAGCGGTCGGCCGTTTTCGTAGATGGCCAGCAGCTCGTCGCGATGCAGCAGCTTGCCGCGCGGGATGCCGTTGGCGTCGATCAGCATCAGCTCGATGCTGCGGACCTCGGGGTGGGCGGCGAGAAAGTCGCGGGCTTCCTGCGGGTTGGCGAATTGCATGGTGATTCTCACAGTGAGTCGTTATCTCGTGGGAGGGGCTTTAGCGGCGACTGTCGCGGCTAAAGCCCCTCCCACAGGCTGATCGATGAATTACTCGCGGGCGCCGGGGATGGCCAGCAGCTCGGTGAGGGCTTGATCGAGCATCGTGATCAGCTTTTCCACATCCTGCGCTGTGGTGCTCGGGCAGCACAGGGTCATGTTGTGGAATGGCGTGATCAGAATGCCGCGGTTGATCAGATATAGGTGCAGGGCCATCTGCAGCTCGTCATGGAACGCCGCTTCGGCCTCGGCGCCGGTGCGTGGCGGCGTGGCGCAGAACTGGAACTCGCAACGCGCGCCCAGCTCGGTCACCGACCACTTGAGGCCGTGCTTGTCGATCAGCTGACGGAAGCCCTCTGCCAGACGCGCCGCCAGCGGCAGCATGTGGTCGTAGGCCGCCTGGGTCATCACCTGTTCCAGGTTGGCGCGCATGCAGTGCATGGCCAGGGCGTTGGCCGACAGGGTGGTGCCCATGCCGCTGTGACCATGCCCGTGGCTTTCTGCGCTGGCGCGGTGGCGGGCCTGAGTCATGGCATCGGCCATCGCCGCGCTGCAGCCGAAAATGCCGCAGGGCACGCCGCCAGCGATCGGTTTGCCGACCACGAAGAAGTCGGGATCCAGGTTCCACAGGCGTGTGCAGCCGCCGATGTCGGTGGAGATGGTGTGGGTTTCGTCGATGATCAGCAGGCTGCCGTACTTACGCGTCAACTCGCGGCATTTCTGCATGAAGCCCGGATCGGGCAGCACCATGCCGATATTGGTCATCGCCGGTTCGCAGAGCAGGGCGCAGACGTCACCCTGAGCAAGCGCCGCCTCCAGCGCTGCGACATCGTTGAAGTGGATGGCGCGGCTGTGCTCGGTCAGGTCATAGGCCTGGCCGACCAGACCGGAGCGGTGCACGGTCTTGCCGTCGCGCTCGCGCACCATCACGTCGTCGACAGTGCCGTGGTAGCAGCCGTCGAACACCAGCAGGGTCTTGCGCTGAGTGATGGCGCGCGCCCAGCGCAGCACATAGCGATTCGAATCTGTTGCCGTGGCGGTCACCTGCCAGTAGGGCAGGCCGAAACGCTGGGCCAGCAGCTCGCCGCAAACCACTGCGTCCTCGCCCGGCAGCATGGTGGTCAGGCCGTTATTCGCTTGTTCGGCGAGGGCGCGGGCCACCGGGTCGGGGGAGTGGCCGAACATGGTGCCGGTGTCACCCAGGCAGAAGTCGATGTACTCGTGACCGTCCACATCGAAGAAACGTGCGCCCTTGGCACGCTCGACGAACAGCGGTACCGGTGTCGACCAGTCGGCCATCCAGTGCATCGGCACGCCGCCGTACAGCGAGTGGCGGGCGCGCTCGGCCAGGGCCACGGACTTCGGATTGCGGGACAGGAAGCGCTCGCGCTCGGCGGCGACGAAACGGTCAACGGCGACTTGGCTGATGCCACTGGCGGTGGTCATGGGGCATACCTCGATTGAATGCTGCCGGCATGATATTTTGTGATCACAAAATAGTAAACGCTTAGATCCAGATCGATTATTTTGGCTTTAAAATCTCTATTTGTGATCACAAAAAATTTTGTATTCAGCCGTTTTTCACACAAAATCAGTTCCTGTCGTAGACTCGCCGCATCTTCAATCGGAGCCTCCCATGCGTGACTGTAGCTTGACCCTTGCCCAATTGCCGGCGCCTCCGATGGAGGTGGCACATGGCTGACAATCTGCAGGAGCAGCTGTATCAGAACATCCGCTCAGGACTGCTGGTCGGGCGTTTCCAGCCTGGGGAGCGGTTGAAGATCCGCGACTTGGCCACCGAATGGGGCACCAGCCCGATGCCGGTTCGCGCGGCCCTGCAGCGGCTGGTGGCCGAGGGCGTTCTGGAGGGCGAGCAGCAGCGCTCGGTGCGCGTCCCGTCGATGACCCGCGAGCGCTACGAAAACATCTTTCAGGTGCGCCTGGCCCTGGAAGGCCTGGCAGTGGAGCTGGCCACGCCGCGCCTGGACAGCAGCGACCTGGCCCTGCTGCGTGACTGCGTGCAGCGCATGGACGCCGCCATCGAGCAGCGCCAGGTGCAGGACTACCTCAACGCCAACAGCCAGTTTCACCTGCATTTGTACGGTGCATGTGGCAACCCGGTGTTGCTGCGTTCGATCGAGTCGCTATGGCTGCAGATCGGCCCCTTCTTCAACCGGCTGTTCACCGGCGCCGACCTGTCGCTGCGGCTCAATGACTTTCATGAAGACGCCTTTGCTGCTATCGAAGCCGGCGACGCCAAGGGCGCTCGCCAGGCGATGGAACAGGATCTGCTTTACTTCGCGCGCTTTCTGCTCAACCTGCTGGCGTTGGAGCAGGGCGAGGTGTGAATGGCCGTCGGGCGGACTCGGCTGTCCATGTTGTCGCACTGCAGGGCGTACCGGGCGGCGATCCGTTCGCGAAGCAGTACGCCGTTGCGGGCTCATGGAATACGTGGAGTGCGATTCTCGCCCTATTTGGCGGACTGTTCGCTGCGCTCCTGAGTCCGCCCTACAGTGGCCGGTTTCCTGATCGGCGGCGGTCTGCTTAGCTTTCCAGCCAGACGTCACGGCACCAGTGCCAGACCGAGTCCCAGCTTTCGTCGGTCAGCTCGCCTTCGTCGCCGTCCCACAGCCAGACCTGGCCTTCCACGTCCACCGCGTAGTAGTCGCGGCCGTCCTGGCACAGTGGCACCAGATCGCGCGGCAGGCCGAGATCCCAGGCCACCGAGGCGACTTCCGGCAGGTAGGTGTGCGATTGCGGATCACTGGCGGTCACCGGCTCCAGGCGGCCGTAGACCACATCACTGACCTTGAGCAGGTATTCGCGCAGCTCGAAGGGCAAGTGGATGAGGATCTGCTCCTGAATCTCCACCAGGGTCTCTTCTTCCGGCAGCTCCAGCGGTACCGGTACCGGCTCGTTGAGTTCGCGCAGCTGTTCGATGACTTCTTCCACGGCGTCGGCTCCTGATCTTGGGGGATCGGCTTTATACAGTAGCTGGCCGGCAGAATGAAAACATGTCGTTGTCACAGCATACTGGCGCTTTTGCGGAGCCTTTCATGTCATCTCTTACCTGGCACTGCCTGCACCACAGCGAACTCGATGCTGCGACCCTCTATGAACTGCTGGCACTGCGCACCCAGGTGTTCGTGGTCGAGCAGAACTGCCCCTATCTGGAAACCGATGGCCAGGACCTGGTCGGTGACACCTGCCACCTGCTGGCGCGTGATGAATCTGGGCTGGTGGGTTATCTGCGCTTGCTCGATCCGCAGCGCATGGACGGCGAGGTGGTGATCGGTCGGGTGGTGATCGCCGAGCGGGCGCGCGGCAACGGGCTGGGCCATCGGCTGATGGAGCGGGCGCTGGTCGAGTGTAGTCAGCGTTGGTCGGGGGTGTCGGTTTATCTATCGGCGCAGGCGCACCTGCAGGGCTACTACGGGCGTTATGGCTTCGAGGCGGTGACCGAGGTGTATCTGGAGGACGACATCCCGCATATCGGCATGCGCCGGGCTGCTAAGGATCTGTCGTGATGGGGACGGGACGTCGTCGCTAAAGCGCCTCCCACGCCGTAGGAGCGGCTTCAGCCGCGATAACCGGCAAATGCCGCAATAAAAAACCCGGGCAAGCCCAGGTTTTTTCTGCGTCGTCGCGATCAGTTCTGGCGAATGCCAGCGATCAGCCAGGGCTGGTTGTCGCCCTGGGCGCGCTCCAGGCGCCAGCTTTCGCTGAACGGCTCGCCCTGGTCGAAGCGCGAGGTCTTCGACACACCGCTGAAGGTCAGGGTGGCGATGGTCTTCTCGGCGTTGTCGTCGACACCATCGAGTTGCACGTCGAGGTTATCGACATAAGTGGACTGGAAGCCGTCACCCAGCTCGGCGCGCTCGCGCTTGAGGAACTCCAACAGTTGCGGCGTGACGAACTCGGCGATCTTCTCCATCTCGTTCGCGTCCCAGTGCTGCTGCAGGTTCATGAAGTGTTCGCGACCGGCGGCGATGAAGCTCTGCTCGTTGAACCATGCCGGGGCGTTAATCACCGGAGCGGCCGAGGCCAGACGACCACCGAAAATATTGCTGCCAGCGGCCGGCGCGTTGTCGGCGTTCGGCATTTCACGCTGGTACGGCGCACCGGCAGCGGCCATTTGCGGCTGTTGGCGGGCGCGACGTGCGGCGAGGAAGCGGAACAGCAGGAAGGCGATCAGGCCGAAGATCAGCATGTCCATGATCTGCAGGCCTTCGAAACCGTCACCCATGAACATCGAGGCCAGCAGGCCACCGGCGGCCAGACCGGCCAGCGGGCCGAGCCAGCGCGAAGCACCGCTGGCTGCAGCGGCAGGCTGTTGACGACCGGGTGCCTGGGCAGCCGATTGCGCTGGCGGTGTGGCCTGACGGGTCTGGTGGCTGGGCGCGGAGCCGAAGGATTTGCCACCGCCAAAACGCTTGGCGTGGGCTTCGAAACTGAAGGTCAGTGCCAGGCACAGAACCATGGCGATACTGAGGAAACGCTGCATCACGGTTTTCTCTCTTATGGAAAAGCTTGGCCGGCATCTTGCCCGTCATAGGGGGGGCATGACCAGTGACAGAATGTTTCCGGCTTTTGCCTGCACTGGATGGCGCCGTGCCTGCCCGGCTTGGTACCGAAGCGCCTGGCGCACCCTACGGGCGTTGCAGTAGCAGAGGCAGCGGGCCGCAGCGTAGTTGAGCACGCAGAAAGGCGCGGAAGGTTGCTGCGTCTTCTTCGGGATGACGCAGCCAATGCACGAAGCTGCGCAGGTAGGCGCTGGTGAGCAGGGTTTCTTCGACGATACGGCGCAGGTGCAGGCTTTGCCGGCCGGCTGCTTCGCGCCACCACTGCACGGTGCGGCTGACGCGCATCAGGCCGAGCACCTGCAGGTGGATATGCCCGGGCTCGAGCTTGTACAGCAGCATCTGGCCGGTAATGGCCCGATGTGCGGCGAGGCTGTCTAGCCAGGCCAGCAGGCAACTTTCCAGGCGCTGTTCGGCGTTCAGCCCCTGCAGGCCGGGATTTTTCGCGTGACCGAGCATGGCCAGGTCGGCGCGGTCGAACCAGGCTTCCACCAGGTCGTCCTTGTCGCGGTAATGGCGGGCGATATCGTCCAGGCCGATGTCGAGCGCGGCGGCGACGTCGAACAGGTGTAGGCGCTCCCAGCCACAGACGTCGGCCAGTTGTAGAGCGTTATCAAGAATGTGGGCAGGGTCGGTCGGCTTTTTCTTCATTCCTGAAGTATGGCCGCCAGGGCTGGAGGTGCAGCCTGGAACGACAAACGGAGTCCGATAGGTTAGATGTAGCCGCGCCGTATGGGTAGGAGCGGCGCCCCGCCGCGAAGCTGGGTTAAAGCTTCGCCCCGGGGCGGGGCTCCCACAAGGGCAAGGGCTATAGCGCTGAGCGGCTCAGCGCCAGTCGTACAGCTCCTTTTCCGAGAGTGTATGCATGGGGATAGCCAGCGCCTGGAACGCCTGCATCGAGGCCCAGATGCGGCCATTGAGTTCGCTTTGTGCGGCCAGCTCGCCCAGCACCTGTTCGCTCTCGTTTTGCATCGCCTGCAGCACTTCGTCGGGGAAGCGCTTGAGCAGCGTGCCGCTCTTCTTCAGTTCATCCAGCGCCAGTGCGTTGTGGTAGACGTAGTCGTCCATCATGTCCTGGGTCGCCGCGCGCGCCGCTTCGGTGACGATGGCCTGCAGGTCGGCGGGCAGGGCGTCGAAGGCTTTCTGGTTGATCAGCAGTTCGAGCACTGACTGTGGTTCCTGCCAGCCCGGGTAGTAATAGTACTTGGCGGCTTTGTGCAGGCCGAAGGCCAGGTCGTTGTAAGGGCTGACCCAGTCCGTGGCGTCGATGGCGCCGCTTTGCAGCGAGGTGAAGATTTCGCCGCCCGGCATCACCACGGTGGTCGCACCCAGGCGGCTCCAGACTTCGCCGCCGAGGCCCGGCATACGGATTTTCAGGCCCCTGATGTCAGCCAGGCTGTTGATTTCCTTGTTGAACCAGCCGCCCATCTGCATGGTGCTATTGCCCGCCGTCAGCGGCTTGAGGCCGAATGGCGCGTAGGCTTCGTCCCACAGCGCTTGCCCCCCGCCCTTGTTCAACCAGGCGTTCATTTCCAGGGTGGACAGCCCGAAGGGCACCGCACCGAAGAACTGCGCCGCTGGCACCTTGCCCTTCCAGTAGTAGGGTGTGCCGTGGCCGAGCTCGGCCGTGCCGCGGGAGACCGCGTCGAACACTTCCAGCGCCGGCACCAGCTCGCCAGCGGCGTAGACCTTGATGGTCAGGCGCCCGGCGCTCATGGCGTTGACGCGTTCGGCCAGGCGTTCGGCTGCGGTGCCGGTGCCGGGCGCGTTTTTCGGCCAGGTGGTGACCATCTTCCAATGGAAGCTTTGCGCGGGAGCGGTGGCCTGGTTGGCCGGCGGGGAGTCTTCCTTGCAGCCGATCAGGCTGAAGGCGAGCAGGGGCAGTAGAAGCAGCGAACGAAGATGCATGGGCGCAATCCCTAAGAAAAACGGGGCTTTTCAGCCCCGTTCGGTTGGCTCAACGCCAGTTGTACAGTTCTTTCTCGGTCAGCTCCTGCATGGCGCTGGCCTCTTCCAGGAAGGCTTTCTGCGAGGCCCAGATGCGGCCGTTGAGATCGTTCTCGGCGGCCAAAGACTCGAGCACCAGATTGGACTGCTCGCGCATGGCTTGCAGCACGTCATCCGGCAGACGCTTGAACTGCACGCCTTCGCTCTTCAGGCTTTGCAGCGCCTTGGCGTTGTTGAACACGTAGTCGTCCATCATGTCCAGGGTCGCGGCACGCGCGGCTTCGACGACGATGGCCTGCAGGTCGGTCGGCAGTGCGTCGAAAGCCTTCTGGTTGACCATGGCCTCGACCACCGCCTGCGGCTCCTGCCAGCCCGGGAAGTAGTTGTACTTGGCAGCCTTGTGCAGGCCGAAGGCCAGGTCGTTATAGGGGCCGACCCAGTCGGTGGCATCGATGGCACCGGTCTGCAGGGAGGTGAAAATTTCGCCGCCCGGCAGGTTGACGGTGATCGCACCCAGACGGCTCCAGACTTCGCCGCCGAGGCCCGGCATGCGGATCTTCAGGCCTTTGATGTCGTCCAGGCTGTTGATTTCCTTATTGAACCAGCCGCCCATCTGCATGGTAGTGTTGCCCGCCGACAGCGGCTTCACACCGTAGGGAGCGTAGGTTTCGTCCCACAGCGCCTGGCCACCGCCGTGGCTGAGCCAGGCGTTCATCTCCAGGGTGGAGAGGCCGAACGGCACGCTGCTGAAGAACTGCGCAGCTGGCACCTTGCCTTTCCAATAGTACGGGGTGCCATGGCCCATCTCGGCGGTGCCGCGCGAGACGGCATCGAACACTTCCAGCGCTGGTACCAGCTCACCAGCGGCGTAGACCTTGACGGTCAGACGCCCGGCACTCATGGCGTTGATGCGCTCGGCCAGGCGCTCGGCAGAGGTGCCCAGACCAGGGAAGTTCTTTGGCCAGGACGTGACCATTTTCCAGTGGATGATTTCTGCCGGCTTGGCAGCGGCTTGCTCGCTGGCAGCCTTGTCTTCTTTGCAGCCAACCAGGCCGATGGCGGCGATCAGCGCCAGGGCGGTGCCGAACAGATTGCGGCGATTCATCGATTATCTCCAGATACGGTAGGTACTCAGAGCCTATTCACGAGCATGCGAGCTAGAGTCCTACAAGGCAAAAATAGGCGAGGAAGCGGAGTGTACTTTTGTACATGAGCATTCCAAGCCTGTTTTTAACGCAGTAGGGCCGACGCGCAGCTGATCGTGCATAGGCTCTTCATACGGCTTCGAGCTTGGCGTACGCCAGCATCAACCACTTACTGCCTTCGTTTTCGAAATTCACTTGGACCCGCGCCTGGGCGCCAGCACCCTCGAAATTGAGGATGGTGCCCTCGCCGAACAGGCTGTGACGTACGCGTTGGCCCAGACTGAAGGGCGTTTGCGGTACGGCGCTGCCGGCGAACAGACTGCCGCCACCCATCGAGCTGGTGCTCACCGGGCGGCTGACGCTGTTGCTCAGGCGTACTTCCTGAATCAGCGGTGCGGGGATTTCGCGGACGAAGCGCGACACCTTGTTATAGGTCTCGCTACCGTAGAGACGCCGTGTTTCGGCGTAGCTGATCACCAGCTTCTGCATGGCACGGGTAATGCCGACATAGGCCAGGCGGCGTTCTTCTTCCAATCGGCCCGGTTCTTCCAGGCTCATCTTGTGCGGGAACAGACCCTCTTCCATGCCCACCAGGAACACCAGGGGGAATTCCAGGCCCTTGGCGCTGTGCAGGGTCATCAGTTGAATGCTGTCTTCGTTCTCGGCGGCCTGGGTGTCCCCGGCCTCCAACGAGGCATGAGTGAGGAAGGCCTGCAGCGGGGTCAGCTCGTCGTCTTCATCGTTCTCGAAGGTGCGTGCGGCGCTGACCAGTTCCTCCAGGTTTTCCACCCGGGCCTGGCCCTTCTCGCCTTTTTCCGCCTCGTGATAGGCGAGCAGGCCGCTCTTTTCGATGACCACCTGGGTCATCTGGTGCAGCGGCATGGCCAGGACCTGCTCGGCCAGGCTGTCGATCAGTTCGATGAAGCCGGCCAGGGCCCCCGAGGCGCGAGCGGGCAGCGCCTTGACCGTCAGCATCAGGCGGATCGCCTCCCACATGTGCACGTCATGGGCGCGGGCGTACTCGCGGATGGTTTCGATGGTCTTCTCGCCGATGCCGCGCGCCGGCACGTTGATGATGCGCTCCAGCGCCGCATCGTTACCGCGGCCGTCGAGCAGACGCAGATAGGCCATGGCGTTCTTGATTTCGGCACGCTCGAAGAAGCGCTGACCACCGTAGATGCGGTAGGGGATCTTCTCGCGCAGCAGCGCCTCTTCCAGCACCCGCGACTGGGCGTTGGAGCGATAGAGAATGGCTATCTCGCTGCGCTTGAGGCCGTCCTTGCGCAGCGCGTCCTCGATGGTTTCCACCACGTAGCGCGCTTCGTCGTGCTCGTTGAAGGCGGCATACAGGGCCAGCGGCTCGCCATCGCCGACGTCGGTGCGCAACTCCTTGCCGAGGCGGCCCTGGTTGTTGGCGATCAGCGCGTTGGCGGCATTGAGGATATTGGCGGTGGAGCGGTAGTTCTGCTCCAGACGGATGATCTCGGCATCGGCGAAATCGCTGTCGAACTGCTGGATGTTCTCGATCTTCGCGCCGCGCCAGCCGTAGATCGACTGATCGTCGTCGCCCACGACCATCAGGCTTTCGCCGCCCTTAGCCAAAAAGCGCAGCCAGGCGTACTGCACGGCGTTGGTGTCCTGGAACTCGTCGACCAGGATATGGCGGAAGCGGCGCTGGTAGTGCTCCAGCAGGCCGGCGTTGTCGCGCCACAGGTCGAGGGCACGCAGCAGCAGCTCGGCGAAGTCGATGACGCCGGTGCGCGCGCAGGCTGCCTCGTAGGCTTCATAAATGCTGCGCATGGTGGCCAGGAACAGGTCGCCGCTGGCCTGGATGCCTTGCGGGCGGATGCCCTCATCCTTCTGCCCGTTGATGAACCACTGCGCCTGCTTGGCCGGCCAGCGTTGTTCATCCAGGCCTAGGTCGCGGATTACCCGCTTGATCAGGCGCTGCTGATCGTCGGAGTCGAGAATCTGGAAGTTCTCGGCCAGCTTGGCTTCCTGCCAGTGTGCGCGCAGCAAGCGGTGGGCCAGACCGTGGAAGGTACCGACCCACATGCCGGCAGGGGCGTGGCCGAGCACGTCTTCGATGCGGTGACGCATCTCGGCAGCAGCCTTGTTGGTGAAGGTCACCGACAGAATGCTGTGCGGCGACACGTCCAGGCGCTGGATCAGGAAGGCGATGCGATGCACCAGCACGCGGGTCTTGCCCGAGCCGGCGCCGGCCAGCACCAGCTGATGACCAGGCGGTGTGGTAACCGCGTGGTGCTGGGCGGGATTGAGGGTAGTGAGTCTGTGATCGAGGTCATTTTGCATCGCGGCATTCTAGGGGGCGGGACAGGGGAGGGCAAACCGTTGGCCGAGCGTGGAGAAACGCGTCCGATGCAACCGACGACTGGCAGGTCAGGGCGCAGATGCGCCTGGTCAGGCGGCCAAAGGCCATCATGCTCTGCCGGTGCCCGCCAAAAGTTGGGCGTCAAGCTGTGAAAGGGGGCCACATCATTGTTGGGCAGAGCGTCTGTCTCGGGTATTCTCCCGCGACGTCAGGGCTGAGGCAGCTGAAAAACACCGCAGCCCCTCAGGCAATCATTACAAGAAATCGCCCATGACCGCCACGACTAGCGCCGAAGTTCAAGAGGTGACGCTGGACCCGCATCAGGCTGAACGTCAGTTCGCCACGGATATTGCCGTCGAGCGCACCCGCTTGCTGTTTCTGGGCTCGCGCCTGCCCACTCTGCTCATGCTGCTGGTTGGCCTGGCCTGCAGCCTATTGCTGTGGAATCAGCAGAGCGCCCTCATGCTCGCAGCATGGTTGGGCTGGGTGGTGTTGCTGGTGCTGCTGCGTCTGACCCAGGTGAATGCCTTCAACGCGGCGCTGCCGAGCCGCCAGGCCGAACCCTACTGGCGCCGCATCTTCCTCTTCGGCGCCGGTGCATCCGGGTTGACCCTCGCCTTCGCCGTGATCGTGCTGGTGCCCGTCGATGTCTTCTACCAGCAGGCGCTGGTCTATGGTCTGATCGCTGCGGCGATTCTTTCAGCCAGCGTGGCCTATGCCGTCAGCCTGTCGGCCTTTCTCAGCTTCGCCTTGCCCTGCCTGCTGCCTTCGGTGACCTATCTGCTGCTGGCCGACAACAGCCTGCAACGCGGTTGGGGGCTGCTTGGGCTGATCCTGTTTCTTGCCTTGCTGATCGTGGCCTGGCAGGTCAATCGCCTGGTACAGCGCAGCCTGCTGCAACGGTTCCATAACCTGGCGCTGATCAGCAACCTGGAGCGCGCCAAGCAGCGCGCCGAAGGGCTCAACGAAGAGCTGGCGCGCGAGGTTGAGCAACGCCGTCGCGCCGAACGTGAGCTGCGCGGTGCCCATGGTGCGCTGGAAATGCGCGTGGCCGAGCGTACCCTGGAGCTGGACGAGGCGACTCATGCCCTGGGCACGAGTCAGGAGCGCCTGGCCCTGGCGCTGGAGGCCAGTGAGCTGGGGCTGTGGGACTGGGATCTGGAAAGCGATCAGGTGCACCATTCGCACCTGCGCGAGCTGTTCGGTCTGGAGCCGGAGCAGGTGCAGGTGATGCTGCGCGACCTGACCCCGCGCCTGCATCCGGATGATCTGCCAGGGTTGCGCCGGGCGTTGGTCCGGCACCTCAAGGGGCGCAGCGAGGATTATCAGATCGAGTACCGCGTGCGCCATGTCGATGGTCACTGGGTCTGGGTCGAGGACCGTGGCCGTGCGGTCGAGCGCGACGCCGCCGGCCGTGTACGGCGCATGCTCGGCACGCGGCGCGATGTCAGTGCGCGGCGTCAGCAGGAGCAGCAACAGCGTCTGGCGGCGACCGTGTTCGAAGCGGCCAGCGAAGGCATCTTCATCCTCGACCCCGACTACTGTGTGCTGGCGGTCAACCGCGCGTTCAGCGCGGTGACCGGATACAGCCGTGAGGAAGTGGTCGGGCGCACGGTGACCAGCCTGATCGGCAACCGCGAGATGCGCCGGCAATACCAGATGATCCGCCAGGAACTGGACAGCACCGGCACCTGGCAGGGCGAGCTGATCGAGACGCGCAAGAGTGGCGAGCTTTACCCGCAGTGGCTGCAGCTCAATCTGGTGCGCGATGTAACGGGTCGGCCCAGCCATATCGTCGGCTTCTTCGCCGATCTCAGTGCGCGGCGCGAGGCCGAGGAGCGCCTGCGCTACCTGTCGCACTACGATGATCTGACCGGCCTGGCCAACCGCAGCCTGTTCAAGGAGCGTCTGCACGATGCCAGCCAGCGCGCCCGCCAGAGCGGCCGCAGCATCGCTCTGGTGCATATCGACCTGGACCGCTTCAAGCTGCTCAACGACAGCCTCGGCCATGAAGTGGCGGATCAATTGCTACGCCAGATGAGCCGTCGCCTGACCCAGGCCGTGCCGGAAGCTGACTGCATTGCACGGCTCTCGGGTGATGAGTTCGCCATCATCCTCGATGCCTATGGCAGCCTTTCCAGCCTGGCACGGGTGGCCAGTCGGTTACTGGCCAAGTTGCGTGTGCCAATGACCGTTGGTGGCCACGAACTGGTGATCAGCGCCTCGCTGGGCATCAGCCTGATGCCGGACTACGCGCGCGAGATCAGCGCGCTGATCAGCCAGGCCAATATGGCCGTGCAACATGCCAAACATCTGGGCGGCAACACCTTCCAGTTCTTCACCGACAACCTGCAGGCCTGCACCCTGGAGCGCCTGCAACTGGAGAACCAGCTGCGCAAGGCCATCGACGAAGGCCAGCTGGAGGTGTTCTACCAGCCCAAACTGAACCTCGCCGACGACCAGCTCAATGCTGCCGAGGCGCTGGTGCGTTGGCGCCATCCGCAACAGGGCATGGTGCCGCCGAGCGAGTTCATCGGTCTGGCCGAGGAAACCGGGCTGATCGCACCGATTGGCGAGTTCGTGCTGCGTCAGGCCTGCCAGCAGGCGTGTGAATGGCAGCGCCAGGGGCTGGCGCAAATCCGTGTGTCGGTGAACATCTCGGTGCATCAGCTGCGCCAGGGCAACCTCACCAGCCTGGTGCGTCAGGTGCTCGAAGAGACCGGCCTGGCGCCGCAGTATCTGGAACTGGAGCTGACCGAAAGCCAGCTGCTGGACAACGTCGACAGCGTCATCGTCACCTTCCGCCAGCTGCGCGAACTGGGGGTCAAGCTGGCCATCGACGACTTTGGCACCGGCTATTCCTCGCTCAGTTACCTCAAGCGCTTCCCGGTGCATTACGTGAAGATCGACCAGACCTTCATCCGCGATTTCTCGCCCGGTGGCGAAGACGCGGCGATCACCCGCGCGATCATCGCCATGGCTCACAGCCTGGAGCTGAAAGTGGTGGCCGAGGGCGTGGAAACCCAGGCGCAGATGGACTTTCTCAAGAGCCAGAACTGCGATGAGATCCAGGGCTTTCTGATCAGCCGCCCGGTGGAGGCAAGCGCCTTCGCCGAGCTGCTGCGTGCGCAGATCGATAATCCACTGGATTGAGCGGCATTTGCTCGCTCCCCAGGTAGCCTGCGTTCACTTGGCGAACAGCTGGCCGATGTCCTTGAACGCCTTGAACTCCAGCGCGTTGCCGCAGGGGTCGAGGAGGAACATGGTGGCCTGCTCGCCGACCTGGCCCTTGAAGCGTACATAGGGCTCGATGACGAATTTCGTTTCGCGGCTGCGCAGGCGCTCGGCCAGCGCTTCCCAGTCGGCCCAGCCGAGCACCACGCCGAAGTGCGGCACCGGCACGTCGTGGCCGTCCACGGGGTTGCTGGCGGCCGATTCCTGGTAGGCCATCTTCGGCGCTTCATGGATCACCAACTGGTGGCCGAAGAAATCGAAGTCTACCCAGTGGTCGCTGCTGCGACCCTCGGCACAGCCGAATACCTCGCCGTAGAAATGCCGGGCTGCTGCCAGGTCATGAACGGGAATTGCCAGGTGGAAGGGCGCAAGGGACATCACGGAATACCTCTGGTTATTGTGTGTAGGGCGGGTGCAACCCGCCATCGGTGTTCATTGCACCAGCCTATCAACAGCTAAATTGTTCTAAAGCGAATATCCTTGCGCACAAGCTCAAATATTTTTGATTAGTCGAGGCTTCGATGCTGCGCGAACTGAAAACCTTCGTCACCGTCGCTCGCCTGGGCACCTTCGCCGCTGCCGGCCAGCAGGTGGGGTTGACCCAGTCTGCGGTCAGCGCGCAGATGCGCGTGCTGGAGCAACACCTGGGTGTACGCCTGTTCGACCGCAGTGGCCGCGCCGCCGTGCTCAACGCCGCAGGTCGCCACGCCCTGCCGCTGGCCGAGCAGATGCTCGCGCTGTATGCGCAGATGGCGCTGCCACAGGCTGCCGATCAATGGCAGGGCGAATTGCGCGTCGGTGCCATCGCTACCTTGCAGACTGGTCTGCTGGCCGAGGCTTTACCGCGTTTTCGCCAGCTGGCACCGCTCGTCGAGCTGAAGCTGGTGCCGGGCGTTTCCCTACAGCTGTTCAGCCAATTGGATGCCGGTGAGCTGGACCTGGCCCTGTTGATCAAGCCGCCGTTCGCCTTGCCCAAGGAAATCCTGGAAGTGCCGCTGGCACAGGAGCCTTTCGTGCTTATTGCGCCACTGGACGTGCCGGGCGACGACCCGCTGCGGCTGCTCGCGGAGCAGCCCTTCGTGCGCTACGACCGCGCCTCGTTCGGCGGTCGTCAGGTCAGCCGCTTTCTGCGCGAACAGCGCCTGAACGTACGTGAGGCGCTGGAGCTGGATGAGCTGGATGCCATCGTGCGCCTGGTGGAAAACGGTATGGGCGTGGCCCTGGTTCCGCGTGCGGGCCTGTGGCTGCAACGGCCGACGCGGCTGCGGGTGATCGAGCTGGGCGCGCTGACCTTCCATCGCGAGCTGGTCGCCCTGGTGCGCCGTGCGCAGCGCCAGCCGGCGCTGGATTGTCTGCTGGAGTGCCTGCGGCGCTGATCCGTATTGTTGGCAGTGCGTACGGCGCACCCTACGGATCGCTGAGATTCCACGCATAAAAATACCGCGCAGCTTTGCAGCGGCGCGGCATTGTTTACAGCAAGAGCGGTCGGCGGCGATCAGAACGCCGGGACGACGGCGCCCTGGTACTTCTCTTCGATGAACTGCTTCACTTCGGCGCTGTGCAGGGCCTTGACCAGCTTCTGTACGGCCTCGCTGTCCTTGTTGTCAGCGCGGGTCACCAGGATGTTCACGTACGGCGAGTCGCTGCCTTCGATGGCCAGGGCGTCCTTGGTCGGGTTCAGCTTGGCTTCCAGGGCGTAGTTGGTGTTGATCAGGGCGAGGTCGACCTGGCTCAGTACGCGCGGCAGGGTGGCCGCTTCCAGTTCACGCACCTTGATCGCCTTCGGGTTCTCGACGATGTCCTTCGGCGTGGCGAGGATGCCGGCTTCCGGCTTGAGTTTGATCACGCCGGCCTTCTGCAGCAGCAGCAGGGCACGGCCGCCGTTGGTGGCATCGTTGGGGATGGCCACGGTGGCGCCTTGCGGCAGCTCGCTCAGATCCTTGATCTTGCTGGAGTAGGCGCCGAAGGGCTCGACGTGCACGCCGGCAACGCTGACCAGCTCGGTCTTGCGGCTGGCGTTGAACTCGTCCAGGTACGGCTGGTGCTGGAAGAAGTTGGCGTCGAGGTTCTTCTGCTGTACCTGCAGGTTGGGCTGCACGTAGTCGGTGAACACACGCACCTTCAGCTCCACGCCTTCTTTGGCCAGGGCTGGTTTGACGAACTCGAGGATCTCCGCGTGCGGCACCGGGGTGGCAGCGACGTTGAGGGTTTCGGCCTGGGCCGAGAAGGCCGCGCAGGCGGCGATGGCAGTCAGCAGTTTCTTCATTTCAAGGTTCCTTTTGGGAAGGTTGGCGCGGGTCTCGCGGGTGGCGAGTCGCCGCTTTTCATCATTTACGGGAAAAATGCACCACCAGGCGATCCCCGACCATCTGCAGCACCTGCACCAGAATCAGCAGCAGGATCACGGTCACGGCCATCACGTCCGGTTGGTAGCGCTGGTAGCCGTAGCGCACGGCCAGGTCGCCGAGGCCGCCGCCGCCGATCAGGCCGCTCATGGCGGTGTAGGAAACCAGGGTAATCGCGGTGACGGTGGTGGCCGCGAGTAGGCCGGGCAACGCTTCGGGCAGCAGCGCGCGGGTGATGATCTGCCAGGTGGTAGCGCCCATCGCCTGGGTCGCCTCGATGATGCCGCGCTCGACTTCACGCAGGGCGGTTTCCACCAGGCGCGCGAAGAACGGTGTGGCACCCACCACCAGCGGCGGAATGGCGCCGGCCACGCCCAGCGAGGTGCCGACCAGCAGCTCGGTGAAGGGAATCATCAGGATCAGCAGGATGACGAAAGGCACCGAGCGCAGGATGTTCACCACCAGCGACAGCGCGCCATACAGGGCTTTCTGCTCGAACAGTTGGCGCGGGCCGGTGAGGAACAGCAGCACGCCGAGCGGCAGGCCGAGCAGCACGGTGAACAGCATCGAGCCGAGCAGCATGTTCAGGGTATCGAGACTGGCCTGCCAGATTTCCGGCCAGAACACGTTGGGCAGCAGTTGTTCGAGCATCAGCGCAGTACCTCCAGATGCACGTCGGCGGCTTCGAAGCGCGCCAGCGCGGCGTCGATGTCGCCACCGGTCAGGGCCAGGGTGAGCTGGCCGTAGGGGGTGTCCTTGATGCGGTCGATGCGCCCGGCGAGGATGCTGTAGTCCACCCCGGTCTCGCGGGCCACGGTGCCCAGCAGCGGTGCGTAGGTGGCTTCGCCCTGGAAGGTCAGGCGCAGGATGCGGCCTTCGACATGAGCGAAGTCATCGCACTGTTCGGCTTCGTCGACGTGCTCGGACTCCTGCACGAAACGCTTCGTGGTCGGGTGCTGCGGGTGCAGGAACACCTCGGCCACCGGGCCTTCCTCGACGATGATGCCGGCGTCCATCACCGCCACGCGGTCGCAGACGCGGCGGATCACGTCCATCTCGTGAGTGATCAGCACGATAGTCAGGCCCAGTTCGCGGTTGATCTCGGCCAGCAGGTGCAGCACGGCGGTGGTGGTCTGTGGGTCGAGGGCGCTGGTGGCCTCGTCGCACAACAGGATCTTCGGCCGGGTGCTCAGCGCACGGGCGATGCCGACGCGCTGTTTCTGCCCGCCGGAGAGCTGCGCCGGGTATTTGTTGGCGTGATCCTGCAGGCCGACGCGCGCCAGCAGTTCGGCGACGCGGGCGTCGATCTCGGCGCGGCTCAGCTCGCCGGCCAGACGCAGCGGCATGGCGATGTTGTCAGCAACGGTCTTCGACGACAGCAGGTTGAAGTGCTGGAAGATCATTCCGACCTGCTGGCGGAAGCGGCGCAGGCCATTGGCATCGAGAGCGGTGACGTCGACGCCGTCGATCTCGATGCGCCCGCCGGAGGGTTCTTCCAGGCGGTTGATCAGGCGCAGCAGGGTGCTCTTGCCGGCGCCGGAATGGCCGATGATGCCGAACACCTGGCCGCTGCCGACCTGCAGCGTGGTGGGCTGCAGTGCCGGAATCTCGCGGCCTGCGACGCGGTAGGCCTTGTGGACGGATTGAAACTGGATCACGCGAACGACCTTTTGGGTGTGTTCAGTCGCCGGCTCCAGAGAGTTGTCGAGCCGGCGCATCGGGCGCCGGGTAGGGCGCAAAAGTGCGCTAGTTTACCCGGCAGTGTTTAGGCCGAGAAAATCTTTGTAGGCCTATGGTTATTACAAAATGGCATTAACGATCAGCGGTAGTGCGCGCCCTTCCTCAGTTGCGTTGTGGGCTCAACAGCAGGCGCGGTACCTGTTGTGGCGCGATCTTCTGGCTCAACTGCGGACGGAAGCTCGGGTCGAGCTTCTTGATCCGCGCCGAGAGCAGCGCCGCGACCCAGGGGTAATCCTTGGCCTCGCGCACTTCGATGCGCACCGCACAGCGAAAGGTCACCACGTCGGCGGCGACGCCGTCGAGCAGTCGGCGCAGGTTTTCGTTGTCCTGGCTGTCCAGCATAGGCAACGCCACGACGCTGGTGGCGGCGCTTGGGTCGATCAGACGTGCTTTAGGTGTGCTCTCGACCACGGGGGCCGGCTGGCTCGCCGCTACCTGAGCCGTTGCTACCTTGGCGGCAGCCTGGTGCTCACTGGCCAGGCGCTGCTGACGCAGTTGTTCCTGACGCTCGGCATCGAGCTTGGCGGCAGCATCGCGCGCCTGTTGTTCGGCGGCCGTCTGGCGTGCCGTGCGTGCGCTGTCGATGGCCTGGTTGAGGTCGTGACTCAGGGCCGGCGCCTGCGGCATCAGACTGCGGGCCTGGCCCAAGGACTGCGCGGCGCGATCCAGATTGCCCTGCTGCAGTGCTTCGCGGCCCTGTTCCATGTAGGCCTCGGCCAGCTGGCGCTGGTACTGCTCCAGACGCGTGTCGCGGCTGGCGCGTTGCTGCAGGGTGTTGAGTTGGCTGCGCGCATCATCGAGACGCTCTTCGGCCAGGCTCAGGTCGAGCTGGCGGAAGGCGATGACCAG
The DNA here is from genome assembly GCF_048068235.1 of Pseudomonas sp. NY15364. Lineage (NCBI taxonomy): Bacteria > Pseudomonadati > Pseudomonadota > Gammaproteobacteria > Pseudomonadales > Pseudomonadaceae > Pseudomonas > Pseudomonas sp. NY15364. The sequence goes on from NZ_JBLUPX010000002.1 coordinate 145,594, forward strand.
ATCATCGACCGGCGGGAGGCTGTGCTGCTGGCTGCTCTGGCAACCGGCCAGAAGTAGAACCAGAAAAAGCGGAAGACCACGAAAAGCGAACGACTTCATAACTACGCGTCTCGAATTGTGCAAAAAACGCGCAATCATACAGGTTCGTACCGCTGATTTCATCTTGATCGGCTACGCAGAGCGCGCCATCAGCTGTTGCGCTTGGGCAGCGCAAAGCTGGCCAGGAACAACGCAGCAGCGCTGACCACGATGGATGGCCCGGCCGGCGTGTCCTGATACCAGGACAGCGCCAGACCGCAGCACACGGCCACCAGGCCGAGCAAGCTGGCGCCCACGGCCATTTGTTCCGGCGTGCGTGCGTGGCGCTGGGCGGCGGCGGCGGGGATGATTAGCAGGGAAGTGATCAGCAGCACGCCGACGATCTTCATCGCCACGGCGATCACCACAGCGATCAGCAGCATCAGCGCCAGGCGAATCGCCGCTACAGGCAGGCCTTCGACCCGCGCCAGTTCCTCGTGCACGGTGATCGCCAGCAGCGGTCGCCACAGCCAGGCCAGCAGTGCCAGCACCAGGGCGCTGCCGCTGATGATCCAGGCCAGATCGGTGGGGCTGACGGCGAGCAGGTCGCCGAACAGGTAGCTCATCAGGTCGATGCGCACGTCATGCATGAAGCTCAGCGCCACCAGGCCCAGTGACAGGGTGCTGTGGGCGAGGATACCCAGCAGGGTGTCGGAGGCCAGTGGCTGGCGCTGCTGCAGGGTCACCAGCAGCACGGCGAGCAGCACGCAGCCGACGGTCACGGTGAGGGTCGGGCTGACGTCGAGCAGCAGGCCCAGCGCCACGCCGAGCAGGGCGGCATGCGACAGCGTGTCGCCAAAATAGGCCATGCGCCGCCAGACCACGAAGGAGCCGAGCGGGCCGGCTACCAGGGCCAGCGCCAGGCCGGCGAGCAGAGCGTTGAGGAGAAAGTCAGGCATCAGTGTTTACAGTTCGGGCCGTGGACGTGGGCCGGGCCGTGAATGGTCAGGCCGGGCTTGACCACGCTGCCATGCAGGTCGTGATCGTGGTCATGATGGTGGTGGTAGACGGCCAGGCTCTTGGCGTCCTGGCCGAACAGTTCGATAAAGGCTGGGTCGCCGCTGACCTGCTCCGGGTGGCCGGAGCAGCAGACATGGCGGTTGAGGCAAACCACCTGATCGGTGGCGCTCATCACCAGATGCAGGTCGTGCGAGACCATCAGTACGCCGCAGCCGTGACGCTCGCGCAGCCGCGAGATCAGCCGGTACAGCTCGGCCTGGCCGGCGACGTCGACGCCCTGCACCGGCTCGTCGAGTACCAGCAGTTGCGGCTCGCGCAGCAGGGCGCGGGCCAGCAACACGCGCTGCATCTCGCCACCGGAAATGCTCTGTAGCGGGCTGTCGATCACCTGCTCGGCGCCGACCTCAGCCAGTGCTGCCAGCGCGCGCTGGCGATCTAGACCCGGCACCAAGCGCAAAAAGCGCAGCACCGACAGCGGCAGGGTGGCGTCGACATGGAGCTTTTGCGGCATGTAACCAATGCGTAGGCGCGGCGTGCGGCGCACGCTGCCTCGTTCGGGCTGCAGCAGGCCGAGTACCACGCGCACCAGGGTGGTCTTGCCGGCGCCGTTGGGGCCGATCAGGGTGACGATCTCGCCGGGCTGTACGCTGAGTTGCACGTTATCCAGCACCGGCTGGCCGTTGAAGCTGACAGCGACGCCGTCGAGGCGGATTAGCGCGTCGCTCATGCCGTGCCCTTGCAACCGGCGCACAGGCCGACGACTTCCACGGTCTGACCCTCGACGACGAAACCGACGCCGGCTGCACTGTCGACGATGGCCTGACTGATGGTGGCTTGTTCCAGTTCGGTCGCCGCATGGCACGCTCGGCAGATCAGGAACTGGCCCTGATGCGGGTGCTCGGGATGGCTGCAGCCGACGAAGGCGTTAAGTGATGCGATGCGGTGTACCAGGCCGTTTTCCAGCAGGAAATCCAGTGCGCGGTACACCGTGGGCGGCGCCGCGCGGCGACCGTCTTCATCGCTCAATACGCCGAGGATGTCATAGGCCCCGAGTGGCTTGTGACTGGCCCAGACCAGTTCCAGCACGCGTTTGCGCAGAGCAGTCAGGCGCAGGCCCTGGCGCGCGCAGATGGCTTCGGCCTCGGCCAGAGCATGGCTGACGCAGCGAGAGTGGTCGTGAGGGCGTGCAGCCAGGGGCGTGTCGGTCATGGGCAAGGACGGAGCGAGTGAGAGACGTTATTATATTACCTGTTCAATGCCATTCGAGTATGCCCCGTGTTGCGTCTTTTCTGCCTCTTTACCCTGTTTTTCGTCGCCAGCGCTCAGGCCGAAGTGCGTGTGCTGACCAGTATCAAACCGCTGCAACTGATCGCCGCAGCGGTGCAGGACGGCGTTGGCGAACCCGAGGTGTTGCTGCCGCCCGGTGCTTCGCCGCACCACTATGCGTTGCGCCCGTCCGACGTACGGCGAGTGCGTGATGCTGACCTGCTGTACTGGATCGGACCGGACATGGAGGCCTTCCTGCCGCGCGTGCTGGGTAGCCGTGACAAGCCTCAGGTGGCCGTGCAGGACCTGCCCGGTATGACCCTGCGTCATTTCGGCGAGAGTCATGAGGAACACGATCACGACGATCATGATCACGCACATGCTGGCGACGACCTAGGCCACGATCACGACCACCGCCCGGGTAGCCTGGATGCTCATTTGTGGTTGGCAGCAGACAACGCCAAGGTCATCGCCGCGCGCATGGCGGCAGACCTGGCCAAGCTGGATACCGCCAATGCCGCGCGTTACGCCGCTAATCTCAAAGCCTTCGAAGCGCGCCTGGATGCGCTTGATGGCCGCATTCGCCCGCAACTGGCCGCCTTGCAGGGCAAGCCGTATTTCGTCTTCCATGAGGCCTTCGACTATTTCGAGGCCGCCTACAGCCTCAAGCACGCCGGTGTATTCAGCGTGCTGACCGAAGTACAACCCGGTGCGCGGCATGTCGCTGCTATGCGCAAGACGCTGCAACAGGCTGGCCCGAGCTGCGTGTTCAGCGAACCGCCGCTACGTCCGCGTCTGGCTGAAACCCTGACCGCAGGCTTGCCGGTGAAACTGGCGGAACTGGATGCATTGGGCGGTGCTTTGCCGGTCGACGCCAGCGGTTACGAGCAACTGCTGGAGAATCTGGCTGGCGGCCTGAGCGAGTGCCTGAATAGCCTGTAGGACACGCATTGGAGAGTCCAGCGGCAGGCCCTGTGTAGGAGCGAATTCATTCGCGGTTGAAGCGCCCCGGATTGCATCCGGACCACGGGCTGGCCAGGCTTTTGTGGCAGGGGCTCCAGCCGCGCCCCGTCGCGCTACGAACTGTAACCACCGCCTCGTTGCCGCCCGCATGCGCAAACCACTAGGCTTGCGCTTTTGCCGCGAGCGCCCGCCATGTCGCCCACTGCACCTCGCCCGTCCAACGCCACGCTGGTGCTGCTGGCCTCGCTCTATTGTGCTCAGGGTTTGCCATCCGGGCTGATCGCCCACTCGCTACCGGTGCTGCTGCGCCAGCATGGCGTCGACCTGGCGCTGGTCGGTCTGCTCAAACTATTGGCGCTGCCCTGGCTGCTCAAGGTCTTCTGGGCACCCTGGATCGATCGTCTGGCCTCGCCCCGCTTGGGCCATCACCGTGGCTGGATCCTGCCGCTGCAAAGCGGCGTCATCGCCTGTGTCGCGGCACTGGCGCTGCTGGCACCGCAGACGCTGTTCGGCTCCGGCCTGTGGTTATTGCTTGGTTTGCTGCTGCTGATCAACTTGCTGGCCTCGACCCAGGACATCGCCACCGACGGGCTCACCGTACGCTTGCTGCCCGAACGCTGGCGTGGCCTGGGCAACAGCCTGCAGGTGGGCGGTTACAAGGTCGGCATGATCGTCAGCGGCAGCGGCCTGTTGCTGGTGATCGACCCGCTAGGCTGGAATCTGGCTGTGGGGCTGGTGGCCGGCCTGATCCTGCTGATGACTGTGCCGATCTGGCTGTTTCCCGAGCGCCGCGTGCTGCCCTTCCAGCCCTCCTTGGCGGAGCACGCCTTCGGCCCGCGCCTGCTACTGGATCACTACCGTGGCCTGCTGGCGCAACCCGGCATGCTGCTGTGGCTGGCTGTGGTGCTGACCTTCAAATTGGGCGACTCGCTCGGCTCGCCGATGATCAAACCGATGCTGGTGGATCAGGGTTGGAGCACTGCAGCGCTAGGCCAACTGACCCTGATCAGCAGCCTGGCCGGCATCGGCGGTGCCTTGCTCGGCGGCCTGCTCTACGCGCGCATCGGCGTGCTGCGTGCGCTGGTCCTGTTCGGCGCCCTGCAAGCCATCGGCATCGCCGCTCTGGCCTTGCTGGTGGGGCAGGGCGCCAATACCGGGTTGGTCTATGCCGTGACTCTGTTCGAACAGGTGGCCGACGGCATGTCCACCGTCGCCCTGTTCGCCGCGATGATGCGCATGTGCCGCCCCGAACACGAAGGCGCCGACTTCACCTTGCAGGCCTCGGCACAGTTGCTGCTGTCCGGCTTCGTCGGGGCCAGCAGCGGGGTGCTGGCCAAGGCGTTGGGCTATGAGGGCTTGTTCGTCGGAGCGGGGGTGTTGGGGATGCAGGTACTGGTGGTCGTGCTCATGCATGGGCGCCGCAAGCCCGCCTGAGTGACCGGGGCGGATCACTCCGCCCAATGCCGGCCGTGACGCTCCAGCAGGTGTTGCAGTTGTTCCGGCCCATCGCTGCCGGCCGGATAGGGGCGCGGGCTCTGGTAGTGCTGGTGCCAGCCCTGCAGGATCGGGTCGACCCATTGCCAGGCCGCCTCCACTTCGTCGCGGCGCATGAACAGCGTCGAGTCGCCTTCGATCACGTCGAGCAGTAGGCGCTGGTAAGCATCCCAGCGACGTTGCTGGTTGAAGGCATTGGCCAGGTTGAGGTCCAGCTCCACCGGTTTCAGGTGCATACCCTTGCCGGGGTTCTTGGCCATCAGTTGCAGGCTGATGCGCTCTTCCGGCTGCAGGCGGATCAGTAGTTGGTTGGCTTCACCATCGTTGAACAGGCGGTGCGGCACCGGCTTGAACTGAATCAGAATCTCCGAGGCCTTCTTCGCCAGGCGCTTGCCGGTGCGCAGGTAGAAGGGCACGCCGGCCCAGCGCCAGTTGTCGATCTCAACCTGCACGGCGGCGAAGGTCTCGGTATCACTGTCGTTGTCGACGTTCTTCTCGAAGTAATAGGCGGGGACGTCGTGGCCGCCGATCTTGCCGGCGGTGTACTGGCCGCGCACGGTCTTGTCCTGCACGTCGAGGCCGGAGATGGGTTTCAGTGCTTCGAGGATCTTCACCTTTTCGTTGCGCACCGCGTCGGCGTCGAAGCGCACCGGCGCCTCCATGGCCACCAGGCAGAGCAGTTGCAGCAGGTGGTTCTGGATCATGTCGCGCATGGCGCCGGCCTTGTCGTAGTAGCCGCCGCGGTTTTCCACGCCCAGGGTTTCGCACACGCTGATTTGCACGTGATCGATATGTCCGGCACGCCAGACCGGCTCGAACAGGGCGTTGGCGAAGCGCAGCGCCATCAGGTTCTGCACGGTTTCCTTGCCCAGATAGTGATCGATGCGAAACACCCGCGTTTCGTCAAATACGGCGCCGATGGCGGCGTTGATCGCACGAGCTGACTCCAGCGAGTGGCCGATGGGCTTTTCCAGCACGATGCGTGCTGCCGGCCCGGCCAGACCAGCGTTGGCCAGGTGTGCGGCGATGGCTTCGAACAGGCTCGGGGCGGTAGCCAGGTAATAGACCCGTACACGCCCGTCATCACGCCCCAGGCGTTTGGCCAGGCGGCCGAAATCGGCGCTTTGCGCCGCATCCATGGCGAAGTAGTCGAGGCGTGCGGCGAAGCTGGCCCAGGCCTCGTTGGCAAAATCGGCACGGGCGACCTGGGCACGGCAGTGACGCTCGGCCAGGGCCTGGTAGGCCTCGCGGCTGTGGCTGCTGCGGGCCAGGGCGAGGATGCGCACATCGGCGTGCAGACGTCCTTCGCGGTGCAGGTGATAGAGCGCCGGCAGCAATTTGTGCAGGGCCAGGTCGCCCGTACCACCGAAGACCAGCATGTCGCAGGGGATGCTCAAGGGAAGACTCCGACTCGTTGTGGCAGGCCATTGCAAGCGGCCTGCGTTCGCATGAGAGGGGCGCGAAAACGTCCTCAGGTATGCCTGTGTTCTTCGGCATGCGGGCATACCGGAAAGTTCGTTCAGCGAATTGGCAGTGGCTTGGCTGTGCGCGAGCGCGAGCTATGTAGTATAACTACAAGGTCACTACAACCGCCGCCCGTCGATCATAACCGAGCTATGACCCGCCGAGTGCCGCGGTAGACCCTTTTCTGCATAGAGCCTATCTCAGTGAATCTGTTGCAACACATCGCCCAGTCGCGCCACCTGCTGCGCAAGTCCGAGCTCAAGGTGGCCGATCACGTCTTGCTCGATCCTGCATCGGTGATGCACAGCTCCATGGCCGAACTGGCGCACAGCGTCGGCATCAGCGAGCCGACCATTGTGCGCTTCTGCCGCGCCATCGGTTGCAGTGGCTTCCAGGACCTCAAGCTGAAGCTGGCGCAGAGTCTGGCTGCCGGGGCCAGCTTCGGTCAGTTCGCGATTCACGAGGACGACTCGGTCGCCGACTTCAGCCTGAAGATCTTCGACACCACCCTGCATACGCTGATGGAGGTGCGCGAGAAGCTCGACCCCGAGGCGCTGCAGCGCGCCATCGCCGCCTGCTCCAACGCGCAGCGCGTGGAGTTCTATGGTTTCGGTGCATCCGGCGCGGTGGCTGCCGACGCTCAGCACAAGTTCTTCCGCCTGCTGCTCAACGCCGCGGCCTATTCCGACCCGCACATGCAGGCGATGAGTGCGGTGACCCTGCAGCCGGGCGACGTGGCGGTGTGCATCTCCCAGTCCGGTCGCTCCAAGGACCTGCTGATCACCGCCAACCTGGTGCGCGAGTCCGGCGCCAGCCTCATCACCCTGTGCCCTAGCCAGACGCCACTGGCGGAGCTGTCGACTGTCAACCTGGCCATCGATGTGCAGGAAGACACCGAGATCTACACCCCGTTGACCTCGCGCATCGCCCACCTGGTGGTGATCGATGTGCTGGCCATGGGCGTGGCCATGGCGCGCGGGCCGAGCCTGGTCAACCACCTCAAGAGCGTCAAGCGCAGCCTGCGCAGTTTGCGTCTGTCGCCGAAGTCGCTGCGTAACAGCGAGGATTGAGAGCGGGTTCATCGCCTGTTCATCTTCACGCCGTCAAAGCGTCATCTCCCCGGGTGAAGCTGGGTACTCCAGTCCTCGTTCCGGGAGAACCGAGATGCCTCGTATCTTCGATGACGCGCACCTGCACGACCAACCTGATGCCAAGACCCGGCGCAAGCTGCAAGACCAGCGCCGCATGGCCTATCGCCGGGCTATCGAACACTATGCCGAGCAATGCCGGCTGCAACGCGAACTTGCCGACTTCCCCGAGTTGAGCGGTGCTCGGCGGGCAGCCTGAGCCCGCCCGTCGGTGTGCCGAATTCGGCATGCCTCCAGCGTAAAGCGATCAAGCGGTCACGGCGAGAGCGGGTCAATGTAGCAGGCTGACTGCAAGGAGCCTGCTATGACCCGACTGACCCTTACCGAAGCCCATGAACTGGCTGCCGACATTCTTCGCCATGCCGGTTTCAGCGAAGCCTTCGTCCAGGCCATCGCCACCACCGTCACCGCTGGCGAGCGTGATGGCTGTAAGTCTCATGGCCTGTGGCGCCTGCTGGGTATCGTGCGTACGCTGAAGGCTGGCAAGGCGGTGCCCGATGCCGAGCCACAGGTATTCGATCAGGCACCTTCGCTGGTGCGGGTGGATGCCTGTGGCGGCTTTTCACAGCTGGCTTTCGCTGCCGGCTTGCCACTGCTGGCCGAGAAAGCCCGCAGCAATGGCATTGCCGCCATGGCGATCAACCGCTGTGTGCACTTTTCCGCATTGTGGGCGGAGATGGAGGCGATCACCGAGCTGGGCCTGGTGGCGTTGGCCTGCAACCCCACCCAGGCCTACGTTGCCCCGACTGGCGGTAGCCGACCTTTGTTCGGCACCAACCCCATTGCGTTCGGTTGGCCGCGCAGCGGGAGCCACCCTTTCGTCTTTGACTTCGCCACGAGTGCTGTGGCTCGTGGCGAGATTGAGTTGCACCGTCGTTCCGGCAAGCCGCTGCCTAGCGGCTGGGGCGTGGATCGCCAAGGCCAACCCAGCGATGATGCGGCTGAAGTGCTCGACCATGGTGCCATGCTGACCTTTGGCGGGCACAAGGGCTCGGCGCTCTCGGCGATGATCGAGTTGATTGCCGGGCCGCTGATCGGTGACCTCACCAGTGTCGAGTCCGGCGTGTTCGATGCCGGGCACAATGCCTTGCCGTATCACGGTGAGCTGATCATCGCGTTCGATCCGCAGCGCTTTCTCGGCGAGCAGGCCGATGTCCACTTGGCTCGTGCCGAGAGTCTGTTTGAGGCGATTCAGGGCCAGGGCGCGCGGCTGCCTTCGCAACGCCGCTACGAGGCGCGAGCCAAAAGCCTGGTGGCGGGTGTGGAAATCGCCGACAGTCTCTATCAGGACCTGGTTGCCCTGCGCGGCTGAGATCAAAAAAGCCCCGGCAAGCCGGGGCAGAGGGGGAAAGCGCTGGTTACCGAGCCGACACAGATTTCAGGCCAGCGCTTCCCGCGTGGTGACACCGTCGACCAACCGCGCAATGCCCAGCGGATTGGCGTTTTTCAGGACGTCCGGCAGCAAGGCGTCCGGGCAGTTCTGGTAGCACACCGGACGCAGGAAGCGGTCGATAGCCAGGGTGCCGACCGAGGTGCCGCGTGCGTCCGAGGTGGCCGGGTAGGGGCCGCCATGTACCATGGCATCGCAGACTTCCACGCCGGTTGGATAACCGTTGAACAGTACGCGGCCGACCTTCTGTTCCAGCAGTGACAAAAGGTCGCCGTGGGCCTGCAAGTCATCCGGTTCGGCGGTCAGCGTGGCCGTCAGTTGGCCGCGCAGGCCTTGCAAGGCGCGGATCAACTCGGCCTTGTCGGCCACTTCGACGATCACCGTGAGCGGGCCGAACACCTCTTCCTGCAACAGTCCATCACCTTCGATCAGCAGGCCGGCATCGGCCTGGAACAGGTGTGGTTGCGCTTGGCGCTCTTCCTGCTGCTGGCCGGCCAGATGGCGAATGCGCGGGTGCGCGTGCAGCGCCGCCAGACCTTTCTCGTAGCTTTTCAGCGTGCCGGCATTGAGCATGGTCTGCGCCGGGCGCTGGCCGATTTCGGCGATCAGATTGGCTGTGAACAGGCTGAAGTCCGGCGAGGCGATGCCGATCACCAGGCCGGGGTTGGTGCAGAACTGGCCGCAGCCGAGTACCACCGAGTCGGCCAGTTCGCGGGCGATCTGTTCGCCACGGCTGGCCAGCGCGCCGGGCAGTACCACCACCGGGTTGATCGAGCTCATCTCGGCGAATACCGGGATCGGTTGCGGGCGCGCCGCTGCCATGTCGCACAGGGCACGGCCGCCATGCAGCGAGCCGGTGAAGCCGACGGCCTGGATGGCCGGGTGCTTGACCAGCGCCTCACCGACGCCGCTGCCGTAGATCATGTTGAACACGCCGGCCGGCATACCGGTCTTGCTGGCTGCACGCAGAATTGCTTCGCCGACGAAGGCGGCAGTGGCCATATGGCCACTGTGCGCCTTGAACACCACCGGGCAACCGGCAGCGAGCGCCGAGGCGGTATCGCCGCCGGCAGTGGAGAACGCCAGCGGGAAGTTGCTGGCGCCGAATACGGCGACCGGGCCGAGGCCAATGCGGCATTGGCGTAGATCGACGCGCGGCAGGGGCTGGCGATCCGGCAGGGCACGGTCAATGCGGGCGCCGTGGAAATCCCCCCGACGCAGCACCTTGGCGAACAGGCGCATCTGCCCGCTGGTGCGGCCGCGCTCGCCCTGGATGCGCCCGGTTGGTAACGCGGTTTCGCGGCAGACGATGGCGACGAAGTCATCGCCCAACCCGTCGAGTTCATCGGCGATGGCGTCGAGAAACTCGGCGCGGCGCACGGCGGGCAGGCTGCGAAATGCCGGGTAGGCGGCCTCGGCGCTGTGTGCTGCGCTTTCCACTTCTTCGGCGGTGGCCTGATGGAAACGGAACGGCAGGGCCTCGCCGGTACTGGCGTCGAGGCTCTGCAAAGTGACGGAACCGGCGGCGCTGAACAGCTCGCCGATGATGTTGTAGCCGATACGGTCGGACATGTGAACTCCAGATAGATGTTGGGACGCGCCTCGGCGAGAGGCGCGCGATCAGGTCAGAACAGCTGCTTCGGCAGCCAGGTGGCGATGCCGGGCATGGCCAGGATCAGTAGGAACAGCAGTAACTGGATGGCGATGAACGGCAGCACCCCGCGGTACATAACGCCGTAGCTGTAGCCCGGCGGGGCGATGGATTTGAGGTAGAACACCGAGGGCGCCAGCGGCGGCGTCAGGTAGCAGGTTTGCACCACCACCATGAACATCACCGCGAACCACACCGGGTCGATACCGGCAGCCTTGATCAATGGGGTGAAGATCGGTACGAAAATCAGCACCAGGGAAATCCAGTCCAGCACCATGCCGGCGAAGAACACCATGGTCATCAGGATGAGGATCAGCACGTAGGGGCTGAAATTCATCTCTTCCATGAATTCGCCGATCATCCAGCCACCGCCACCCGCGGCGAATATGGCGGTGAACATGATGCCGCCGGCGACGATCAGCATGATCATCGAGGTGATCTTGATGGTGCTGATCAGCGCTTCGATCAGGCGTGCCACGCTCAGCTCACGGAACCAGATGGCCAGCAAGCCGGCACCGAAGGCACCGACCGCAGCCGATTCGGTGGGCGAGGCGATGCCGGCGAGCATCGAGCCGAGCACGGCGGCGATCAGCAGCAGCGGCGGGATCAGCGCGCTGAGGGTGATCTTCAGCTTCTCGCCCAGCGGCGTGGCATTCATCTCCGGCACGGCCGGTGCCAGCGAGGGCTTCAGCCAGCAGGCGATGATGATGTAGAGCAGGAACATGCCGAGCATCAGCAGGCCGGGGAACAGCGTGGCGGCGAACAGCTGGCCGATCGACAGCTGTGCCATCGAGGCATACACGACGACGATCACCGACGGCGGAATGATCGCCCCCAGCGAGCCGCCGCCGCAGATGGTGCCGGAGATCAGCGCGCGGTCGTACTTGTATTTGGACATGGCCGGGATGGCCATCATGCCCACGACGATCTCCACCGCACCGACCACGCCGGAGCTGGCGGCGAAGATGCCGCACATCAGCATCGAGGAGATCGCCAGGCCGCCGGAGAAGCCACCGAGCCACAGCTGTAACGCATTGAATAGCCGCTGCGCCAGGCCGGTTCGCTCCAGGATCGCGCCCATCAGCACGAACAGCGGTATCGCCGAGAGCGCGAAGTTGGTCGAGGCCTGCAGCAGCGAGCCGTACATCTGCTGGAGGATATTGTCGCCGAACAGGAACATGCCGAACAGGAACGACACGCTGATCAGCGAGAAGGACACCGGGACGCCGAGGAAGATGAAAAGGAACAGCAGGACGAACATCAGTACAGGTAGGTATTCCATCATCGGTCAGTGTTCCTTGGAGCCGGGCTGCTTGCGATTGCCGATGAACAGCACGGCATCGACGATGAGCTGGTAGGTCAGGCCGGCGAGGCCGAGCGCCAGCGCCAGGTAGAACGGCCACATGAGTGGCGCCCAGGGGCTGACATGTTCCACTTCGCCAGTGGCGAAAGCGTGCCAGGCGCGTCGCCCGGCGACGAAGGTCAGGCCGCCGATGGTGGGCACCAGTACCAGCAGGTAGAACGCCGCGTTGAACCAGCGCTGGGCGGCCGGTTTGAGCCGCGAGGAAAGAAAGTCGACACGCACATGAGCTTCTTCCTTCAGCGCGTAGGCGCAACCCAGCAGGAAGATGCAGCCATTGAGCATGTAGGAAACATCGAAGGCCCAGAGCGTCGGGCTGTGCAGGGCATAGCGGGCGAAGACCTCGTAGATCATCATCAGCACTAGTGCCAGGGTCATGCAGGCGGCCATGCAGAGCAGGGCCTGTGCTGGCCAGTTGTACCATTTGTTGTTCATAACTCCTCCTGCGGCCGGCCACCGGTGGTGGCCGGCCTTGTCTCGTCAGTCGTGGTACTTAATGTCTGTAGAGATAGGAGGAGTTTTCCGACCAGCGCTGCAGGTAGTCGCTGTAGTCCTTGAAGATGGCCTTGGCGTCGATGTCGTCCGCCTTGCGCGCTTCCAGTTTGTCGGCGATCAGCTTGTTGCCGCGCTGGGCCAGGTCGTCGGTGATGCTCTTGTCCAGCTGGATGATTTCGATGCCGGCCTTGCGGTAGGTGTCCATCGCCTTCATGTCGCGGTCGAGGAAGTGGAAGTAGCTCTGCAGGGTGGTCAGCTTGGCGGCTTCTTCCAGCTTGGCGCGGGTCTTCTCGTCGATGGCGTTCCAGTTCTCCTCGGTCATGAAGAACTCCCAGACGAACGACGGTTGGTGCACGCCGGGGGTGAGCAGGTAAGGCGCCACTTCGTGGAAGCCTTCGGTCAGGTTGGCCCCTGGGGTGGCCCACTCGACGGCGTCCACGCCCTTGCGTTGCAGCAGGGTGTAGATCTCGCCTGGCGGTATCACGGTAGGCGAAGCGCCGACCTGCTGGATGACCTCGGCCCAGGCACCGGCGGTGCGGAATTTCAGGCCCTTGAAGTCTTCCAGTTTCTCGATCTTCTTGTTGGCGTGCGCCAGCACTTCGGTGCTGCCGACGCCCACGACCAGGCTGTGTAGGCCCATGTTCTTGCGGCGGAATTCCTGCAGGTACTTTAGGCCATCGCCTTCATACAGCCAGGCCAGGGTTTCCTCGCCGGACATGCCGCCCGGATAACCAGCGAACACGTTGTTCAGCGGATCCTGGTTGACCAGGTAGGTGGGGGTGGAGTGACCGGCCTTGAGCACGCCGTTCTGCACCGACTCGTAGACCTGGAACGGCGGCACGATGACGCCGGCGCCGACCGGGCGAATCTTCACCTCGCCGTCGGTGAGCAGCGCGGCGTTGCTGGCGAAGCGCTTGAGGAAGTTGTCGAAGAAGAAACTGCCTTCCGGCACGGAGGTTGGTACCGAGTAGGTGTAGCTGGCCGCCTGGCTGGTAGCGCAGCAAAGCGCGAGGCCGAGAGCGGCGAAAAGCTGGGTAGTCTTGTTGATCATCCTGTTGCCCTTGGTCTTTATCGTGTTTGCCCGGTGCACGGATTGCGCATTCGTCAGGCAAGGTAGGTGAAGCCAAAGAAGCGGGAGGGATGGCCTCCCGCGTCCATACAGCAATTAACGGGTGGTGCCCGTTCGGCAAGCACGGACGTACAGCGATCAGGCGCTGGCCGACCAGTTGGCGTACCACTGGCGGAACAGCTTGTACTGGATCTCGGCGTAGTTGCGCTGGGCCTTGCTGAGCACATCGGTTTCGTTGAAGTGCAGGGTGTATTCCGGGTCGCCACCCAGCACCATCAGGTGCTTGTAGTAGAGAACCAGGTCGGTGCCTTCGTCGAAGGTCGACAGCACATTCAGTGCTTCGGACAGCTCATGGGCGCGGCGGCGGGCAATGGCGTCGCCCTTGGCGGCCTGCTTGCTCAGCTCGACCAGTTGCAGCACTTCGCGCGGCAGGACGTTGCCGATGCCGGTGATGGCGCCGGTGGCACCGCAGTTGACGAAGCCATGCATCACCTGGGTATCGACGCCGGCCATGAGGATCACATCGTCATCCTGGGAGGTGATGTGCTCGGCGGCGTAGGACATGGCGGCGGCGCCACCGAACTCTTTGAAGCCGATCAGATTGGGGTACTTTTGACGCAGCTTGAAGAACAGGTCGGCGCGGGTGGCAAAGCCGTAGTGCGGGCTGTTGTAGATCACCGCCGGCAGCTTCGGTGCCGCTTCGAGAATGGCGGCGAAGTGCGCTTCCTGGGCGGTCAGCGAGGCGCCACGGGACAGCACGCGGGGGATAACCATCAGGCCATGGGCGCCGACCTTGGCGGCATGGGTGGCGTGGGATACGGCTTCCCTGCTGTTCACCGCGCCGGTGCCGACGATGGTCGGGATGCCGGCTGCCACCAGGCGCGCCACACCTTCCTGGCGCTCGGCTTCGGTGAGCAACGGCCAGTCGCCCATGGAACCGCAGTAGACCACGGCGCTCATGCCGGTCTCGATCAGCTGCTTGCCCTTGCGCACCAGGGCGTCGAAGTCCGGCTTGCGCTCGGCGGTGCAGGGTGTCATCAGGGCGGGGATGGTGCCGGTGAAGATGTTGCTGTTCATAGTGTTGCCTCCAGGCAGAATTAAAGTATTTCGTATACGAAAATAAGCGGTCGTAGTAAACCCTCTATTTCCATGGTGTGGGCCTGAGCCCGGTTCACTGCATATTTGTGGGAGCGGACTTGTCCGCGATCTTTTAGTCCTGAACATTCGCGGACAAGTCCGCTCCCACAGTGATTGCTCGATTCTTTTGTTGCCTTTCTACAGCTTCAATTCCACCGGCCAGGTGTCCGAGAGGCGATAGCCGATCGGCCACGGATCGCTCGGGTCGAGCATGTGCTGGTGCGTGCCGGTGATCCAGGCGCGCCCGGACAGGCATGGGTAGATCGCGGTGCGGCCGGCGACCTCGGTCAGCGAGTCGATGCGGCAGTGGAATTGTGAGCCGATAATCGAGCGGCCTATGAATCGTTCGCCCACCGCCAATTGGCCCTTGGCATGCATGACCGCCATGCGCGCCGAGCAGCCTGTACCGCAAGGTGAGCGGTCGATCTTGCCGGGGCGGATGACCACGGCATTGGCGCCCGTGGCGATGCCGTTCTCGTGCACCACCGGGGCGGCGATCTGACAGAAGGAAATATGGCTCCAGTCCGGATTCAGTGGGTGGCTGAAACCGAGTTGCTGGTTGGCTGCCTGGGTGATCTTGAGTCCCGTGGCGACCAGGTCCGCCGCTTCGTCCGGGGCGATGGAGAAGCCCAGCTTGTGTGCATCGACGATGACGAAACTGTCGCCACCGTAAGCGGTATCCACCTGCAGCGAGCCGAGGCCTTCGACCTCGATCCAGGCGTCGAGCTTGTCGGCGAAGGACGGCACGTTCTTCACCTCGACGCGCTCGGCCTTGCCGTCCTTGCAGTCGGCGACCACTTCCACCAGGCCGCCGGGGGCTTCCAGGGTCAGCCGGGTCTGCGGCTCGGTCATTGGCAGGATGCCGCTGTCGAGCAGCACGGTGGCCACGCACAGCGAGTTGGAGCCGGACATCGGCGGCACGTCGGCCGGTTCCATGATGATCCAACCCATCTGCGCCTTGGGATTCTTCGCCGGCACCAGCAGGTTGACGTGGCGGAACACGCCACCGCGCGGCTCGTTGAGCACGAAGTTGCGTAGGAAGTCGTCCTGTTCGATCCAGCGCGACTGCTGCCACAGGGTATCGCCCGGTGGCGGCGCGACGCCGCCGACGATGACGTCACCTACCTCGCCCTCGGCGTGGCAGCTGACCACATGAATGACTTTGCTGGAGCGCACGGCGCAACCCTCTTAATTGACCGACTTGAGGAAATCAGCGGTTTCCGGCTTCTGCGGATTGCCGATTACCTGATCGGGCGTGCCGATCTCGTGCACCAGGCCGTTGCGGAAGAACGCCACACGGTCGGACACGTCCCGCGCGAAGCGGATTTCGTGGGTCACCAGCACCATGGTCATGCCGTCTTCGGCGAGCATGCGCATGGTGTCGAGTACCTCACCCACCAGTTGTGGGTCGAGGGCGCTGGTGGCTTCGTCGAACAGCATGTAGTCCGGGCTCATGGCCAGTGCGCGGGCGATTGCCATGCGCTGCTGCTGGCCGCCAGAGAGCTTGCCGGGGAACACCTTGAGCTTCTCGCCCAGGCCAACGTGGGTCAGTTGCTGCACGGCGATGGCCTCGGCTTCCTGCTTGCTCAGGCCGAGCACTTTGCGCGGTGCCAGCATCACGTTTTCCAGCACGGTCAGGTGCGGGAAGGCGTTCCATTGCTGGAAGACGATGCCGATTTTCTGCCGCAGCTTGTTGATGTCGGTGGAGGGCGCATGCACCTCGGTGCCGTCGACGCGGATGCTGCCGCTCTTGATCGACTCCAGGCCGTTGATGCACATCAGCAGGGTCGATTTGCCGGAACCGGAGCCGCCAATGATCGACACCACCTCGCCCTTGTTCACCGTCAGGCTGACGCCCTTGATGACTTCGAGGTCGCCGAAGGATTTGTGGACATTGTCGATCTCAATCATTTTCCTGCCACCTTTTTTCCAGCTGGGCGCCGAGTTGGGCGACGACCAGGCTCATGACGTAATAGATGAGGCCGGCGATGCACAGCACCAGCAGCGGCTCTTGAATGCGTGTGACGATGGTCTGCGAGGCGCGCAGCAGCTCGACGATGCCGATCCACATGACCAGCGCGGTGTCCTTCATCACGCTGAGCACCAGGTTCAGCCAGCCAGGGAAGGCTACGCGGGTGGCCATCGGCAGGACGATGTAGCGCAGGTCCTGCAGGTAGCTCAGGCCCAGCGAACGGCTGGCGCGGCGCAGGGTGAACGGCACCGACAGCACGCCGGCCCGCACGATCTCGGTGAAGTAGGCGGCGGCGTAGATGCCGAGCACGATGCAGCCCACGGTGAAGGCGCTGATATCGATGCCGGCGATGCTCTTGAACGAGTTGAACAGGACGAACTGGATCAGCAGCGGCACGCTGCGGAACACGTCGAGCACCCAGGCCAGTGGCAGGGTGGCGCGCGGAAGCAGGGCACGCAGCAGGCCGAACAACAGGCCGGCGAAGGAACCGAGCAGGATGGCCCAGAAGGTCAGTTGCAGGGTGACCCAGGCGCCGTCGAGCAGGAAGAGGAAGTCGTTCCAGGTGAAGCTGGTATTGAACATGTAAGTGCTTCCTCAGTAACGGAACAGGCGCCAGGCCATGAGCCGGGCTACCGCTACGATCGCCTTGGCGATCAGGTAATAAAGCACCGCCGCGATGGCAAAGAACTCGAAGGTGCGGAAGGTCTTGACGTTGTAGTCCTGGGTGACGCCGGTGAGGTCGTTGTTGAGGCCGACGATCACCCCCAGCGAGGTCATCAGCACAGCCCAGACCATCTGGTTGGAAAGCGGGTAGAAGACGATGCGCAGCAGTTGCGGCACGACGATCAACCGGTAGGCCTGGAAGGCGCTCATGCCCAGCGAGCGTGCAGCCCGCACTTGGGTGTCGGGCACTGCCTTGAGGCCACCGCGGAAGTTTTCCGCCAGGTAGCCGGCGTTGTTGAAGGTGATACCGGCGAGCAGGGCGATCCAGGAGCTGACGTGCCAGCCCATCGAGCCCAAACCGAAGTAGAGGATGTAGATCTGGAACAGCGACGGCGTGTTGCGTGCGATGGATACCCAGGTGTTGGCGAAGCCGCGTGCCAGCGGGTTCTTCAGCTCGCGCATCACCGTCAGCGCGAGGGCGATGAGTACGCCGAAGATCATCGACAGGGCGGCCGTCTCGAAGGTCACCCAGGCACCGGCGAGCATGTCGGGCAAAGCCCTGAACGCCTGGCGCCACTGGAAGGTGTAATCAAACATGCGTGGGGTTCTCCACAGGGAAAGCGGGTTGCAGCCAGCGCGGCAGGCGACCGCTGGCTTGGCCTGAGCAGGCGGCCTCGATGCACTCGGCCAGACTGGCGAAGTGCACCGAGCGACCGACCAGCCCTGGCGCGTAATGGGCGTATTTGCCTGAATTGGTCATCAGGGTGGAGCTGTTTGTCGGCACCACGGGCTCGCCGAGCATGCACCAGCAGGTATCGTTCAGCAGGGTCGCGCCAAAGGCTTCCAGCACGGCGGCATGGCCTGCGGCGCGGGCCTGTTCGAGCACCGCGCGGCCGCTGGTAATCACCAGGCTGACCTCCGGGTGCCGGGTGCGGCCGGCACACAGGGTGGCGAGGTGGGCGAATTCGCTGAACGAGAAATGCGGGTTGCCGAGGGCGATCAGGCCGACCCTGGCTTCCCTGGCACTGTTCAACTCATCCCAGCTGCGGCGTAGGTCGGCGTGGCTGACCTGCTCTGTCTGCAGCGTTGCACCGCTGTGAATAACCCGTTGTGGGTCGCGTGCTTCCGGGGTGATACCAGCGATATGGAACAGTGGCGCTGCCGAGCTGGTGGCGAAGGCGGCGCCAAAGGCCTTGAGATCGTCCAGCGTCGGTTGCGCCCGTTCCAGACCACAGACCAGCGGAATGCGGCTGCCACAGAGCAGACCGACGTGATAGCCGAGCAATGGATAGAAGGCGTCGTCCAGGCCGTCGAGCGCCGGCAGCTCGATGCGCAGAGCGGCCTTGCGCTGCTCATCGAGGTGGCAGCCGACCTTCGGCGCACGGCCGGTCAGGGCAATGCAGATATCCAGGTAATCGGGATACTTCAGCGTCCGGGCGCCGAGCACGCTGTTGGCGTAGACCACCGCATTGGATTCCGCCCAGACGATCTGCTCGCCCTCGCCTGGTGCGCTGTCCAGCAGATAGGGCGCACAGGTGAAGCTGAGCTGCGCGCCCATCGCCATGTAGGCATCACCGAGGGCGCTGGCCGGTTCGCCGAATGCCGCGTCGATGCCCAGTGCGCGCCAGCGCCGCTGATCCACGGAGATCGAATTGAGGGTGGTCGGCACACATACCTTGGCGCCCCAGGCCACCAGTTGTTCGGCGAAGCGCAGGCTGGCCGGGCCGGTGTAGATGCAGCCGTCGATATGCGCCTGGGTGACGTCCAGCAGTTCGCTGGCGCCTTGAAGCTCGGCCATGCGTAGCACCAGTTGCATGGCGACCTGGGCCGCCTTGCCCTGCTCGCCATCGAGCCGCGCCTGATCGTCTTCGCTCAGGCTCAGATGGGTACTGAACGGGCGCTGCCCGGCGAGTGATGCCACGCCGGTTGGCCGGGCATCGACCGGGCGCTGTGGATAAAGCTGCAAGCGCTCACCGTCCAGGCGGGCATAAGCCTGCCCGCGCAGCCGGGCAAAGGCTTCGTGACCGATGCACAGCACGGCGATGGAACGCTGGAACAGCAGCTCGGCCACCAGCACGCCGAGGGTGAGAATCTCGTCGGCCTCGGCTAGCACCAGTGCGCTGGGCGCATGCTCGCCGCTGAGCAGCTCCATCATCACGCTGCTGCCGGTGCAGGAGCCGCGCCCGCTGGGAATCGCCAGCACGCGCCTGGCCAGGTTCTGCCCGCTGAGCGGATGGTGGCGGTCGATCACCTCGCCGCTGAACGGATCGACACCGCCCCAGAAACTCAGGCCCATGTCGGCGAACAGCAACTCACCCTCGGCGCGGCCGGCCACCAGGCTGCGGCCCTGCAGCAGGTCGACAGCGGCGCTGGGTAGTGAGCGTTCCACGGTTGCAGACATCGATGGGGCTCCGTTGCGGGAGAAAGCTCGGGTGCTGCAGGAGCACACGAGCGCGATAAGGGGAGAGCGCGCCGCGAGGCGGCGCGCTGGCACCTGGGCTTAGTAGTACACGCCCGGTACGGTCAGGCTGGCCGGCTTGATTTCGTCGCCTACCCACTTCTGCCACAGTTCGTCGTAACGGCCGTTACGCACCTGCTGGTTGACGAACAGGTTGAGGTAGTTGAGCAGGCCATACTCGTTGCGCTTGGCGGCTAGGGACACGTAGTCGACGACGAAAGGCGCGTCACCGGCGACTTTCAGGCCCTTGTACTTGCCGGACTTGAGGGTGGCGGCGGCCACGGTGTTGGTCACCACGGTGGCGTCGATATGGCCCTGGGCCACGGCGAGGATGGTGTCGTTCTGCGACTGGTAGGCGCGGAAGCTGCCTTCACCCCAGGCCTTCTGATCCTTTTCCAGGGCGATGGCCTCGTAGGTGCCGCTGGTGTTGCCCAGCTTCTTGCCCTTGAGGTCGGCGTAGCTGCTGATGCCGGCGTCTTCACGGGTCAGCACGACCATCTGGAAGGCGAAGTAGGGCACGGTCATGCCCACGGTCTTGGCGCGCTCGAGGGTGTCGGAGGTGGAGGCGACGATCACGTCGGCACGGCCGGAGACCAGTGCGGGAATACGATCCGGGAACGGGGTTTCGACCACTTCGGCCTCGACGCCGAGGACCTTCGCCAGGTCGTTGCAGTAGTCCACGTCGAAGCCGGCGGGCTGGTTCTTCTCATCGCGGAAACCCATGGGTGGGAAGTCCAGAGTCACGGCGCAACGCAGCTTGCCGGAACCGATGATGTCGTCGAGCTTGTCGGCTTGAGCGGTTGCCGCCAGGGAGGCGCTCAGGGCGGTGCCGAGGGCAATGGCGAGAGTCTTTCTATTCATGTGCAGCCTCATTATTGATTGATGGGTTGGCAGATGAAACGTGCATCAGGGGATTTCGTATACGATATTTGATTAGCAAGGCTTGTGCCGGTTTTGCCCTGAACTCAGTGGCAAAATGGCAGCCCTTATTTGGCGAGGGATATAGCGAGGAATGAGCAGCGCTCGTCGCGATGCGAGGCGGCGGGTAAGTGTCACCGTGTTACATAATGAAGCATGCTGTGTGTGTGTTTGCCCCTAAATGGAACGTGTTGTCAGCGATAGCGCTGGGCATCGCGGTATTGGCTCGGGGAAAGCCCGGTCAATGCCTTGAACTGGCGGCTGAACGCGCTGTGGTCGGTATAGCCACAGCGCAGGGCTATCTCCGTGATCGGTAGGTCGCTTTGCAGCAGTTGGGTGGCGGAGCCGAGACGTGCCTTATGAATCATTTGCCGTGGGGTAAGCTGGAAGATCCGCTTGCACAGACGTTCCAGCTGCGCCACGGACAATCCTGCTAACTCGGTCAGCTCGGCCAGGCTGATAGGGCGCGCGTGGTGCTGGCGGATATAGTCGTCCACCACGGCCAGCCTCTGGTAGGCCGGATGCGTGTC
Organism: Pseudomonas sp. NY15364; assembly: GCF_048068235.1. NCBI lineage: Bacteria > Pseudomonadati > Pseudomonadota > Gammaproteobacteria > Pseudomonadales > Pseudomonadaceae > Pseudomonas > Pseudomonas sp. NY15364. The sequence continues at coordinate 166,610 of NZ_JBLUPX010000002.1, forward strand.
ATGTGCTGCCTGTAGGTCACACGATACTCCGGCCATGCCGATCACTTCACCGGCAACATTGCGCAAGGCTAGCTTATGGGTCAGGCACCACCCGGTCAGGTGTTCGGGGTATAGGTGCAGCTCAAGCTGGTTTTCCAGATGTGAGCCGGCGTGAAGAACTTGTAGATCCTGGGCGGTGTACTGCGGGCCCAGACGCGATGGGAAGACATCCTCGGCGGTGCGCCCGAGTAGCTCCTGCTTGTCCTTGAAGCCGCAGCGCCGTGCCAGCGTCTGATTGACCATCATGTAGCGCGCCTGGGGGTCCTTGATGAAGAACACCACGCCGGGCATTGCATCCAGTAACGGCGCGATCGCCGCAAGGCTGGCGAGCAGTGTGGGTAGGTCGGTGAGCGTGGAGCGTGGCAGAAGGTCTAGCATCTTGGGACTGGTAGGTGGTGGCTCCTGAGCATACGGCCCGAAGGGCCACCTGGGTAGTGCTCGAACGACGCTACTGCAGGTGGAGCAGGGTGCCGATACGCGCGGGGCTGAATGGCGGGCGTGGCGCCGCTGGCTGCCAGCCGAACAAGGCCTGCGCTGCACCGCCGCAGATGCGCCCCTGGCAGGCTCCCATGCCGCAACGGCTGGCCATCTTCGCCTGGCTCCAACCGTGGTGATCGGTGACTGCGGCCAGCGGCACATCTTCACAGCGGCAGATCAGGGTGTCCGGCTTGGCCAGGTTCTTCACCTCGTCACGCAGGGCGAAGGTGGCGTTCAGCGCACTGGCGAAGCCATGCCAGCGCTGGCGCTGTGGCCACAGGTGCTGCGCCGCATCATGGTCGCCCACTGCGGTATGGCCGGCAATGGCGCCTTCGACCAGGGCTTTTTCACTGCCGCCAAAACCGGTGCTTTCCCCGGCGGCGTAGTGATCGGCGAGGCTGGTGGCCTGCCAGGCATCGACGGCAATCGCGTTGTTGTCGATGCGGCAGCCCAGGGCCTGGCCGAGTTGCAGGTTGGGAATCAGGCCGAAGCCACAAGCCAGGCGGTCGCAGGCGATTTCGCGAATCTGCCCACCGCTATTTAGGCGCACCGCTTCCAGGCGCCCATCACCCAGGGCTTCGACGACATGGCTGTTGGCCCGGTAGCCAGGGTGGAACAGGCCGAACAATTGCAGCAGCTTGTGTGGCCAGCGTGGCAATTGCGCGGCAAAGCCGGCCAGCGCTGACCAACTCGCCTGTTCGGTGATGCTTACGACCTGGGCACCGTTTTCCTTCGCGGTAGCGGCGCTGGCCAGCAGCAATGGGCCGCTGCCGGCGATGACGATGCGCTCGCCGGCCACCGGCATGCCACCCTTGATCAGCGCCTGCAGGCCGCCGGCGCCGGTAACACCGGGTAGCGTCCAGCCGGGAAACGGCATTAACAACTCACGGGCGCCAGTGCACAGAATCAGCTTGTCGTAGGCGATGACGCGGCCCTGCTCTGGGTCTTCCACCAGCAGCGCCTTGGCCCCGGCCAGGGCGACCACGCGGGTGGCCGGCAGCAGCTCGATGTTGGCCTGTGCCTCCAGCCGTCTGCGATGCTCGCGGGCCAGCGGCGGCAGGTGCGCCTGCGGGCCGTCGCGCCAGATCTGTCCGCCAGCGGCGGGGTTGTCGTCGAGCACGGCGATGCGTGCGCCACTCGGCGCGGCAGCCAGGGCGGCGGCCATACCGGCAGGGCCGGCACCGATGATGAGGATGTCCACCTTCATGGCCGGCTCTCCACCTGCATGCCATCGCGGCAAAGGGTCTGGCAGGCCAGGCGGCGCTGGCCGTCGATGGTTACCCGGCATTCCTGGCAGATACCCATGCCACACACCGGCGCACGGCGCTGGCCGCTGACCGAGGTGCGGCTGGTGCCATCACCGCCGAGCATCAGCGCGGCGGCGACCGTGGTACCGGGGGCCACCTGCAGCGGGTGGCCGTCGAGAATCAGTTCAGGCATGCGCGCGTACTCCGGCGAAGCGCTGCGGCAGATAGGGTTCCAGCGCCAGTGGCGCGGTTTCACCGAGCAACTGGGCAATCAGAAGGTCGGCGCTGCCCGGCGCGGTGGTAACACCGAGGCCTTCGTGGCCGACCGCCAGCCACAGGCCGGGGCGCTGCGGATGTTCACCGAGCAGCGGCAGGCCGTCCGGGCTGGCGGCGCGAAAGCCGGTCCAGGCGCGGATGCCGTTGAGCTGGGCCAGGCCTGGCACGTAATCGACGGCGCGCTGCAGCATCTTCGCCAGCATCCACGGTTCGATTTCCGGGTCGGTGGTATTGAACTGCCGCGAGGCGCCGATGAACAGCTGGCCGGTTGGGCGTGGCTGGATATTGGCGGCGGTCGACGGGCCAGTGGCGTTGTGCGCGCTGGTGACGTAACCCAGCTCCACCAGGGTGTGGCTGATTCGCCCCGGGTAACGGTCGGTGATCAGCAGGTGGCCTTTCTTCGGTTCGATCGGCAGTTCCGGGCATAGTGTGCTGGCATGAGTACCGCCAGCGAGGATCACCGCTTGGGCGCTGAGCCTGCTACCACTTTCCAGGCGTACTCGGTTGCCGTCGATCTCCACGACATGCGCCTGGCGGTACTCGATCAGTGGATGGTCGAGCAGCCAGCGCGCCGCGTTGGGTGCATAGAGAATGCCGTCACCGATTACCCGCAGGCCGCCGTGCAGACCGTCGCGCAGCTCTGGTTCGGCATTGCGCAGGGCTTGCGCGCCGAGCAGCTCGCAGTCCAGGCCATGCTCGCGCAGTACCTGATACTTGGCCTCGGCCACGGCCATTTCCTCGGCATTGGCGGCCAGCCACAGGGTGCCGTTCTGCCGATAGGCGCAGTCGTCCGGCATGTCCCGTGACCAGTCGCGCCAGCGCTGCACCGAATACTGGCTGAGCGCCAGTTCGGCCGGGTTGTCGTCGAGCACGATCAGGTGGCCCATGCCGGCAGCCGTCGCCGCACGCAGGCCCGCGTCGAGCACCAGCACGCGTTGGCCACGGCTGGCCAGTTCATGGGCGCAGGCGGCGCCGACGATACCGGCGCCGATGACGATGAAGTCGGCGCCGTCACTCACGGAACGATGCCCCAGGCGAACGGATCATCTTCTTCGATGAGCAGGGTGGCCTCGGCGCTGATATTGGCCCGGCCACGAATGGTGGGGATGATGCGGCCGTTTTCGGCCTGCTCGTAGCTGCCTTCGAACTGGCTACCGATCACGCTGGCCTGGCGCCAGATCGAGCCGGGCAGCAGCTTGCCGTCGGCGGCCAGGCAGGCCAGCTTGGCGCTGGTACCGGTGCCACAGGGCGAGCGGTCGTAGGCCTTGCCGGGGCAGAGCACGAAGTTACGGCTATCGGCTTCGGCGTCATCGGCGAACAGCTCGATATGGTCGATCAGGCCGCCATCCTCACCACGAATTCCTTGCTCTTCCAGCGCTTTCTGCACCGCATAGGTGTAAGCGGTAAGTGCTTCGACGTTATCGCCAGCGATGCGTTGGCCGTGCTCGCTGATCAAAAAGAACCAGTTGCCGCCCCAGGCGATGTCGCCGGTTACGTTACCGTGGCCTGGCACATCCAGTGTTACCGCCTTGCGGTAACGGTAGGCAGGTACGTTGCGCACGCTCACCGAACGGTCGTCGTGCAGGGTCGCCTCGACGGTGCCGACCGGGGTTTCGATCTTGTGCACGCCTGGCCCGATGCGGCCCATATGCGCCAGGGAAACCACCAGGCCGATGGTGCCGTGGCCGCACATGCCGAGGTAGCCGGTGTTGTTGAAGAAGATGACTCCGGCACAGGCGCTGGGATCGACAGGCTCGCATAACAGGGCACCGACCAGCACGTCGCTGCCGCGCGGCTCGAGCACGCTGGCTGCACGCCATTGATCGTGCTGGCTGGCCAGCAACTGCTTGCGCTCGGCCATGCTGCCGTTGCCCAGGTCAGGAAAACCGCGGGTGACCAGACGGGTCGGTTCACCGCCGGTGTGGGAGTCGATTACCTCGATGCGTTTCATGTGACCATGCCTGTGTGCCATTTGGGTGGCTACAGAGTGACGCGAGGCGGCCGCTCCGGCTTGAAGGATTTGTGTCAATCGGATGATGAAATTAGCACAGTCACAAGCTCGACCTTCTGCTACCGGTTGATGTGGAAGCTGCTGTGTCGCTCATCTGGCTACAACGTTTTGCTCGATGCGGTATGCAGGCAGATCTGCCACTGATCGGCAGATTGCGCCAGGGCTGCCTGGGGCAGACTGCCGAGCTGGCGCTGCTTTCGACGGAGGATCAGCGATGGCCCGGCAGATGTGCGAAGAGGCTGCTGCAGACACCGGTTATATGTTCGTCGAGCAGTGCAGCTGCATGATCTACATTGCCTGCACGGCAGGCATCGATGATTGCACGATGTTCGTGATCAGCACGATCCTTACCTTCGGACAGGCTCATCTGCATGCGCAAATAGCGTTCCAGTTTGTCGTGGATCGAGCGGATGAGGCTGACCAGAAAAGGTCGCTGGGCTGGTTCGTAGAGGCAGGCGTGCAGCTTCCAGTTAAGTTCGGCCCAGTGACCCACATCGACTTCGCCAACGAACTCCTCACAAATGCTTTCGGCGTGAGCGAAGGTCTCTTCGGTCATATTGGGGATGGCCAGGCGCAGCACTTTGTCTTCAAGCAGGATGCGCACTTCGAACATCTGCGCCAGTTCCGGCTCGGAGATGCGTGTTACGACAGCTCCCTTGTTACGTTGGAACATGACCAGGCCTTCGGCCTCCAAACGCTTGAGCGCTTCACGTACGGGAATCTTGCTGACGTTGAACAGGCTCGCCACGTCGTCCTGCCTGATTGGCTCGCCCTCAGCGATATCGCCCGCAACGATTGCGTCACGCAGGTGTTTGGCTATGACCTCCGAGGCAGTTGGTGTAAGGCCGAGGTTGGGGGCGTTGAAGCGGGCAAGAGGCAAGGCGGACTACTCTGATGGTTGCTTAATATACTTTATACGAAATTTCATGAGCGAAACGCAGGTGCCATCCATCGGCTTGCCCGATTCTACGAACTTATTGCCCGGTTCTGCCGATCTCTGTGGTCGGCGGCGACAGGTGCTTTTGTGCCCACTACAGTGATGATCTGGCCCCCTGTGTGCGGGGTTGACCGTGACCACCGGCAAGCCATGCCGGAACCATTAGACACCATCAGAACAAGGTGGGCAGACCATGATTACCCTGAATCTCAATGGCCAGGACCACGAGCTTGACGTGGCCGACGACATGCCGCTGCTCTGGGCCTTGCGCGACGTTGCCAATCTCACCGGCACCAAGTACGGCTGTGGCATGGCGCTGTGTGGCGCCTGCACGGTGAACGTCGAAGGTCAGCCGACCCGCTCCTGTATCACGCCAGTGTCGGCGGTAGCCGGCAAGCGCATCAATACCATCGAGGCGGTCGGCGAGGACGCCGTGGGCAAGGTGGTCCAGCAGGCTTGGCGGCAACTCGACGTGGTGCAGTGCGGTTACTGCCAGTCCGGGCAGATCATGGCGGCGACGGCCTTGCTGAGTAGCAACAAGGCGCCAAGCGATGCCGATATCGATGCGGCCATGAGCGGCAATATCTGCCGCTGCGCGACCTACGTGCGGATTCGCGCCGCGATTCACGAAGCTGCCGACAAACTGGCCTGAGGAGGCGCATAGACATGGGCAAGATCGAAACTCCCGATAGCGCCACTCGCGGCATCCTCAATGTCAGCCGTCGCACCCTGCTCAAGGGTGGCGGTGGCCTGGCGCTGGGCATTTTCTTCGCGCCGCTGCTGCGCGGTATGGATGCGCTGGCCGCAGCAGGCGGCCCGCTGGAGCCGAACGCCTTCGTGCGCATCGACCTCGATGGCACGGTGACAGTCCTGGCCAAACACCTGGAAATGGGCCAGGGCAGCTACACCGGCCTGGCCACCTTGCTTGCCGAAGAACTGGATGCCGACTGGGACAAGGTGCGCGTCGAAGGCGCGCCGGCCGATGTGAAGCGTTACAACAACCTCGCCTTTGGCCCGATGCAGGGTACCGGCGGCAGCACCGCCATGGCCAACTCCTGGGAGCAGATGCGCAATGCCGGTGCGACCGCCAAGGCCATGCTGGTGGCGGCTGCCGCGCAGCGTTGGAGCGTGCCGGTGAGTGAAATCAGCGTCGACAAGGGCGTGGTCAGTCACGCCGGCTCAGGTCGCAGTGCCGGCTTCGGTGAGCTGGTCGAGGCGGCAGCCTCGCTACCGGTGCCGGAACAGGTGCAGCTCAAGGCCCCGAAGGACTTCAAGCTGATCGGCAAACGCGAGCTGCGCCGCAAGGACAGCCCGGGCAAGACAGATGGCAGCGCCATCTTCACCCAGGACTTCAAGCTGCCCGGCATGCTGGTGGCCATGGTCGCCTATCCGCCGCGTTTCGGCGGCGTGCCGCGCTCGGTCGACAGCAGCAAGGCCAAGGCCGTGCGTGATGTGGTCGAGGTGGTGGAGTTTCGCGATCTGCCCCATGGCCGTTCGGGCGTCGCCGTGCTGGCGAAGAACACCTGGGCGGCGCGCCAGGGCCGCGATGCGCTGGTGATCGACTGGGACGAGAGCCAGGCTTTCACCCTGGGCAGCGAGGAAATTCTCGCGCAATACCGCGACGATGCGGGCAAGCCAGGCCTGCCGGCCACGAGCAAGGGCGATACCGATGCGGCGTTGGCCCAGGCGGCGAAAACCGTCGAGGCCGACTACGAGTTTCCTTATCTGGCGCACGCGGCGATGGAGCCGTTGAACTGCCTGGTGAAACTCTCCAGCGACCGCTGCGAAATCTGGAACGGCGAGCAGTTCCAGACCGTCGATCAGGCCATCATCAGCAGCTATCTGGGCCTCAAGCCCGAACAGGTCTCGCTGACCCAGCTATACGCCGGCGGCAGTTTCGGCCGTCGCGCCAGCTCGGTGTCGGATTATCTACTGGAGGCGGTGGCGATTACCAAGGCCGCGCGCGACAAGGGCGTGGATGCGCCGGTGAAAATGGTCTGGACGCGTGAGGACGATACCCGTGGCGGTTATTTCCGGCCGCTGTATCTGCACCGCGTGCGCATCGGCCTGGATGAGGCCGGCAAGCTGCAGGCCTGGCACAACCGTATCGTTGGGCAGTCGATCATGACCGGTACCTCGATGGAGCCCTTCATGATCAAGGAAGGCATCGACCATACCTCGGTCGAGGGTCTCTCCAATCTCTCCTACGCCGTGCCCAACCTGCAGGTGGAGCTGAGCACGCCGACCAATATCAAGGTGCCGGTGCTGTGGTGGCGTTCGGTCGGTCATACCCACACCGGTTACGTCGCCGAAACCATGATCGATGAGGCCGCCGTCGCTGCAGGGCAGGACCCTTACGCCTTCCGTCATGCGCTGCTGGAAAGTCATCCGCGTCACCGCGGTGCGCTGGAGCTGGCCGCCAAGCAGGCCGGCTGGGACAAACCGCTGGCGGCGGGTGCCGAGGGCGAGAAGCGCGGGCGTGGCATTGCCGTGCACGAGTCGTTCGGCTCGTTCGTGGCGCAGGTCGCCGAGGTCACGGTGAAGGCCGATGGCAGCTATCGTCTGGACCGCGTGGTATGCGCGGTGGACTGCGGCATCGCGATCAACCCGGATGTGATCAAGGCGCAGATGGAAGGCGGCATCGGCTTCGCCCTGGCGGCTGCCCGGCACAGTGCGATCACCTTGAAGGAAGGGCGGGTCGAGCAATCGAACTTCCACGACTTCCAGGTGCTGCGCATGAACGAGATGCCCAAGGTCGAGGTGCATATCGTGCCGTCCGCGGAGAACCCGACCGGCGTCGGTGAGCCCGGTGTGCCGCCGCTGGCTCCGGCGCTGGCCAACGCGCTGTTCGCAGCGACCGGCGTGCGCTTGCGCAAGCTGCCGTTCCCGGCGCAGATCAAGGCCTGACCGAAGACGCGGTAAACAAACGCCCGGGCAATTGCTCGGGCGTTTTGGTTTGTGAAGGCGCTGTGGGAGGCGCTTCAGCGGCGAGCTTTGCGGTGGATCGCGGCTGAAGCCGCTCCTACGGACTCGTGTCGGGTGCGCTCAGAGGGCGGTCAAACGGGGTGCTGCTTCCAGCTCGCTTGCGCCCTGCGGCGTTGGTGTATGGATCGCCGCCTGGCGATGCTTGAGCATGCCGCCTGTGCGCTGGTTAATGGCGGCCGTCATCTCGGCGAGGATCGCCGTGGCGACGCTCTCCGGCGTATCACCGCCGATATCCAGGCCGATGGGGTAGTGCAGGCGCTCCAGGGCCGGCAACTGCGGGCTGTGCTGGCGAATCTCGTCCAGCAGACGTTCGGTGCGGTCACGCGGTCCCAGTTGGCCGATATAGGCAGGCGCGCCCTGCAGAACGCTGCCCAGCCAGTGGCGATCCTGGCTGTAACTGTGGCTCATGATCGCCACCATGGCGTCGTTGGTCAGCGTATGCAGGTCATAGGGCGGCTGTGCATCGACCTGCAGCACGGCGTCGGCGTCGGGGAAGCGTTCGGCGCGGGCGAAATGGGCGCGGCCATCGACCACGGTGACGTGCCAGTCCAGCAGCTTTGCCATGTGCGTCAGCGGCTGGGCGTCATGCCCGGCGCCGAAGATCACCAGGCGTCGCTGCGGTGCCAGGTATTCGCAGAAGACCTCGATCTCGCCACGCGCATCACGGTAGTTGCGCAGTGAGGAGCGGCCGTCGGTCAGGGTTCGTTGCAGATCGGCGCGAACCTCGGCGTCGATTGCGGAATCGAGCAGGCGGCCGTTGCCGCTGAGCGATGGATGCAGGTACAGACGCTCGCCCACGCGTACGCGGGCGTTGCGATAGCTACCTATTACCGTGGCGACCGCCCCGGCCTGGCCGCTTTCGCGCACCTGGCGCAATAGCCCAAGCACTGCCAGCGGCTTTTCCGCGCTATGGCGTTCGAGCAATACGTGCACGGTGCCGTTGCAGCCGAGGCCGAAGGTCAGTGCGGCGTCCTGATCGTCGTCGTCGTCCTGGGTGGCGGTGCTGTAACGGCGGATCACGGCTTCGCCACTATCGGTCAGCCACCAGGCCTTCTTCGCCACTTCGGATTCCAGGCAACCACCGCTGATGGTGCCCACGGTGCCGCCGTAGAGTGGGATCAGCATGCGCGCGCCTGGACGGCGGTATGCCGAACCCTCGACCTTGACCACTGTAGCGAGCACGGCCTGGCCATCGTCGCATTCGAGCGTGCGGACGGCATCGAGCAGAGCGCTGATTCCCGACAGCATAGGTTTCTCCCAGGCAGATTTTTTGAAGCGACCCCAGGGTGGCAATGTCCCGTATCTCAGTGAAGAAGGGTTATGCCGATCCTGCGAGATTCTTGCCCGATCCTGCGCTGCCTGCCTGAAAGCGTTCGGCCAGTTTGCCGATATGCGCGCGCTCGGTGCGGATGAAGTCGACGAACGCCTGTGCCACCGGGGACAGGCGTCGGCCACGGATATTCACCACGCACCAGCTGCGCTGCAGTGGCAGTTCGGCCACTGGCAGCTCGCGCAGCAGGCCGTACTGCAACTCCAGGCGTACGGCATGGCGCGGTAGCAGCGCGATGCCGAGCCCGGCCAGCACAGCCTCGCGCTGCGATTCCAGCGAGCCGACCTCCAGCGTGTGCGGGAAGTGTGCACGTTTCTGATGGCAGTACTCCTCGCAGGCGCGGCGGGTGCCCGAGCCGCTTTCGCGAGTCAGCAAAGGGTAGGCAGTCAGGTCCTGCAACTGCAGGCTGTCCGCCTCGCAAAGCGGGTGGTCGGGCGGTGCCACGGCGATGATCGGGTTGTTGAGGAAAGGCATGAAGTCCAGCGCCAGGTCCTGCGGCACCTGGCTCATGATCATCAGGTCATCGCGGCTCTGGGTCAGGCGGCGCACCACCAGGGCGTGGTTGACCACCGTGAGGTTGAGTACGACTTCCGGGTAATGGCGGCGAAAATCGGCGAACAAGTGGGGAATGAAATACTTTGCGCTGGATTCCACGCACAGGTTGAGCTGCCCCTGCAGCGAGCCCTGCAAGTCCGACAACTGCATGTCCAGGCTTTCCAGTCGGCCGAAAATATCGCTACTGGCGCGACGTAGTGCTTCGGCGGCCGCGGTGAGGTAGAGCTTCTTGCCGACGTACTCGAATAGCGGCTGGCCGACCAGGTCCTCAAGCTGACGAATCTGCAGGCTCACCGCCGGCTGGGTCAGCGCCATCTCTTCGGCTGCGCGGCTGTACGAGCCGTGCTCGCACACCGCCCGAAACACCTGAAGCTGGCGCAGCGTCATGCGCAGCAGGGTTTTACGCACGTTTTCGCCCTCACTCGATCAATCCATAAGTAATTACTTATGCGCGATCAAATAATTATTCATTTTTGTTAATTCGTATAGCCGGATAGGGTTTCACCACGTTTTGCAACCAACTGTTGCAGCGGCCCTTGCAGCTCTGCGCTGAGGATTGGATCGTGATAAGAAAAATACTGATCGCCAACCGTGGTGAGATTGCCGTCCGCATCGTGCGGGCCTGCGCCGAGATGGGCATTCGCTCGGTGGCGATCTATTCCGAAGCGGACCGTCATGCATTGCACGTCAAGCGCGCTGACGAAGCGCACAGCATTGGCGAAGACCCGCTGGCCGGCTATCTGAACCCGCGCAAGCTGGTCAACCTGGCGGTAGAGACCGGCTGCGATGCACTGCACCCTGGCTACGGCTTCCTGTCCGAGAACGCCGAACTGGCGGAAATCTGCGCCGAGCGTGGGATCAAGTTCATCGGCCCGAGCGCGGAAGTGATCCGTCGCATGGGCGACAAGACCGAAGCGCGCCGCAGCATGATGGCCGCTGGCGTGCCCTGCACCCCGGGCACCGAAGGCAACGTTGCTGATCTGGCCGAGGCGCTGCGCGAAGGCGAGCGTATCGGCTACCCGGTGATGCTCAAGGCCACCTCCGGTGGCGGTGGACGCGGCATTCGTCGCTGTAACAGCCGCGAGGAACTGGAGCAGGCCTACCCGCGCGTCATTTCCGAGGCGACCAAGGCCTTCGGCAGCGCGGAAGTCTTCCTGGAAAAATGCATCGTCAATCCGAAGCACATCGAGGCGCAGATCCTCGCCGACAGCTTCGGCAACACCGTGCACCTGTACGAGCGCGATTGCTCGATCCAGCGCCGCAACCAGAAGCTGATCGAAATCGCCCCCAGCCCGCAGCTCACCCCCGAGCAGCGCGCCTACATCGGTGACCTGGCCGTGCGTGCGGCGCAGGCCGTGGGCTACGAGAACGCCGGCACCGTGGAGTTCCTGCTCGCCGAAGGCGAGGTGTACTTCATGGAGATGAATACCCGGGTGCAGGTGGAACACACCATCACCGAGGAAATCACCGGCATCGATATCGTTCGTGAGCAGATTCGCATCGCCAGCGGCCTGCCGCTGTCGGTCAAGCAGGAAGACATCATCCATCGCGGTTATGCCCTGCAGTTCCGTATCAACGCCGAGGACCCGAAGAACAACTTCCTGCCCTCGTTCGGCAAGATCACCCGCTACTACGCGCCCGGCGGCCCTGGCGTGCGCACCGACACGGCGATCTACACCGGCTACACCATTCCGCCCTATTACGACTCGATGTGCCTGAAGCTGATCGTCTGGGCGCTGACCTGGGAAGAGGCGATGGATCGTGGCCTGCGCGCACTGGACGACATGCGCGTGCAGGGCGTGCGCACCACCGCCCCCTATTACCAGGAAATTTTGCGTAACCCGGAATTCCGTAGCGGCCAGTTCAATACCAGCTTCGTCGAAAGCCACCCGGAACTGACCCAATACTCGATCAAGCGCAACCCGTCGCACCTGGCCATCGCCATCGCCACCGCCATCGCTGCCCACGCGGGCCTGTAGGGGACATCATGAGCAAGAAGATCACCGTTACCGATACCGTCCTGCGCGATGCCCACCAGTCGCTGCTGGCCACGCGCATGCGCACCGAAGACATGTTGCCGATCTGCGACAAGCTCGACCGCGTCGGCTACTGGTCGCTGGAAGTCTGGGGTGGCGCCACCTTCGACGCGTGCGTGCGCTTCCTCAAGGAAGACCCGTGGGAACGTCTGCGTCAGCTCAAGGCGGCGCTGCCCAATACCCGTCTGCAGATGCTCCTGCGCGGGCAGAACCTGCTCGGCTATCGCCACTACAGCGATGACGTTGTCAAGGCGTTCGTGGCCAAGGCGGCGGTCAATGGCATCGACGTGTTCCGCATCTTCGATGCGATGAACGACGTGCGTAACCTGCGCGTGGCCATCGAGGCGGTCAAGGCCGCCGGCAAGCACGCCCAGGGCACCATCGCCTATACCACCAGCCCGGTGCACACCAACGAGGCCTTCGTCGCCCAGGCCAAGGCCATGCAGGCGATGGGCATCGACTCCATCGCCATCAAGGACATGGCCGGCCTGCTCACGCCGTATGCCACCTTCGAACTGGTCAAGGCGCTGAAGAGCGAAGTCGACCTGCCGGTGTTCATCCACAGCCATGACACCGCCGGCCTAGGCGCCATGTGCCAGCTCAAGGCCATTGAAGCGGGCGCCGACCATATCGACACCGCCATCTCCAGCCTGGCCTGGGGCACCAGCCATCCGGGCACCGAGTCGATGGTCGCCGCGCTCAAGGGTAGCGAATACGACACCGGCCTGGATCTGGAGCTGATCCAGGAAATCGGCATGTATTTCCATGCCGTACGCAAGAAGTACCACCAGTTCGAGAGCGAGTTCACCGGCGTGGATACCCGCGTGCAGGTCAACCAGGTGCCGGGCGGGATGATTTCCAACCTGGCCAACCAGCTCAAGGAGCAGGGTGCGCTGAACCGCATGAACGAAGTGCTGGAAGAGATTCCGCGCGTGCGCGCCGACCTCGGCTTCCCGCCGCTGGTGACGCCGACCTCGCAGATCGTCGGTACCCAGGCGTTCTTCAACGTGCTGGCCGGCGAGCGCTACAAGACCATCACCAACGAAGTGAAGCTGTACTTGCAGGGCCGCTACGGCAAGGCGCCGGGCAAGGTCGACGAGCAACTGCGCAAGCAGGCCATCGGTAGCGAGGAAGTGATCGACGTGCGCCCGGCCGACCTGCTCAAGCCCGAGCTGGCACGCCTGCGTGAAGAGATCGGCAGCCTGGCCAAGTCCGAAGAAGACGTGCTGACCTTCGCCATGTTTCCCGATATCGGCCGCAAGTTCCTCGAAGAGCGCGCGGCCGGCACCCTCAAACCGGAAGAGCTGCTACCCATGCCGAACGGCCAGGGCAAGGCGGCGCCGGTGGGCGGTGAAGGCGTGCCGACCGAGTTCGTGGTCGACGTACATGGTGAAAGCTACCGTGTGGACATCACCGGTGTCGGCGTCAAGGGTGATGGCAAACGCCACTTCTACCTGTCCATCGACGGCATGCCGGAAGAGGTAGTGTTCGAGCCGCTCAACGATTTCGTTGCAGGCGCAGGTGGCAAGCGCAAGCAGGCCGCTGCACCGGGCGATGTATCCACCACCATGCCAGGCAACATCGTCGATGTACTGGTCAAGGAAGGTGACACGGTCAAGGCGGGTCAGGCGGTCCTGATCACCGAAGCGATGAAGATGGAAACCGAAGTGCAGGCGCCGATTGCCGGCACCGTCAAGGCCGTTCACGTGGCCAAGGGCGACCGTGTCAATCCGGGCGAAGTACTGGTGGAAATCGAAGGTTAACCTCTATGGAGCCCGGCCTGTTGGATGGGCAAGTTTGACGGGGCGTATAACCCGGGCTCCTTTTTTATTCGTTGGCGTCCGTCCCTGACGGGGCGCCCAGGGTTTGAGACCCAGGAGCCGCAAGGCTCCTTTTTTTACTGCAGTTCTCTGGTCATGCCCCAGGTGCGCAAGCACAGCGCGGGCGATCAGCACCGCTTGCGCGGGGCATGGCCTTTTCCCTTCAGCCGGCCGGAGCCTTGACTCCGGCCGGCGCGTTTCAGGCCTGTGGGAAGCGCGAGCGCGGCGTGGCCATCGGGATCTTGTCGCCATCGAGCGGCAGGAAGCTGCCCAGCTCGGCGTCATAGGCCTTGATCTGGCTGGTTTCGATGTCGTACACCCAGCCATGGATGAACAACTGCCCGCGCGCCAGCTTGGCTGCCACCGATGGGTGGGTGCACAGGTGGTTAAGCTGCGCCACGACGTTTTCTTCGGTGAGCACCGCCAGGGTTTCCTTGTCGTCGCTGCAGTTGCAGTTCTCTGCCACCACGCTGCGTGCGACCTCGGCATGGCGCAACCAGGCCTTGACCGTGGGCATGGTTTCCAGCGATTGCGGGTTGAGCACGGCCTTCATCGCGCCGCAGTCGGAGTGGCCGCAGACGACGATGTGCTGCACGCCCAGGGCCATCACCGCGTATTCGATGGCGGTGGAAACGCCGCCCATCATCTGCCCGTAGGCCGGCACCACGTTACCGACGTTGCGGTTGACGAACAGGTCGCCTGGCGAGCTCTGGGTGATCAACTCCGGCACTACGCGCGAGTCGGCGCAGGTGATGAACATGGCGCGGGGGTTCTGGGCAGTGGCGAGCTTCTTGAACAGCTCTTCCTGCTGCGGGAAGACCTCGTTGCGAAAGCGTTTGAAGCCGTCAACGATGCTGTGCAGCGCCTGATCGGCGGTTTCGTTGCCCTCATGGGTCTGAAGCGGAATCACCTGGTGTTTGTAAGGCATGCCCTGAACCTCTTTGTTATCGAAAATACGCTGCTAAAACGACAGCGGCAGCGGGGTGCGAGTCACACGCAAGTGTCGCCTTCGGCAAGCCGAGCGACAACTGGCAGATCTTTGCAATTGATGCGCAGCGTCAGTGGCCGGGTTATCTGCTTTTAGAGGGCAGAGCGGGGCGTGCGTTCAGAGCAGGTTCAACTGCGCGCCCGGCGGGCAGAACTGCGAACAGTCCAGCATCACGCTGCCGCGCCGATCCAGGCCGAGCTTGCGCCGCGCCAGACGAAAACGCTGTTCCAGCAGGTCAGCGAACAGGCCCTCGCCCCGCATGCGACTGCCGAAGCGGCTGTCGTAATTCTTGCCGCCGCGGCTCTGGCGAATCAGGCTCATCACGTGTGCGGCGCGATCCGGAAAGTGCACCTGCAGCCACTCCTCGAACAACCCGGCGATCTCCAGCGGCAGGCGCAGCAGCACGTAGCCGGCCGAGCGAGCACCGGCATCACGGGCGGCTTCGAGTAACGCCTCCAGCTCCATGTCGTTGATCTGTGGAATCATCGGCGCGCACATCACGCTCACCGGAACACCTGCCTCGTGCAGCGTGCGCATGGCACGCAGGCGCGCCGCTGGGGCTGCGGTACGCGGCTCCATGATGCGCTTCAGTTCGTCATCCAGGGTGGTCAGGCTGAAGGCCACGCTGACCAGGTTGTGGTGGGCCAGCTCGCTGAGCAGGTCAAGGTCGCGCAGGATCAGCGAGCCCTTGGTGATCAGGTGCAGCGGGTGCTTGTAGCGCAGCAGGATTTCCAGGGTCTGGCGGGTCAGGCGCTGTTCACGCTCGATGGGCTGATAGGCGTCGGTATTCATGCCAAGGGCAATCGGTTGCGGCACGTAGCCGGGTTTCTGCAGTTGCTCTTCGAGGCGCTCGGCCAGGTTGGTCTTGGCGATCAGGCGGGTTTCGAAGTCGAGGCCGGGCGACATGTCCCAGTAGGCGTGGCTTGGCCTGGCGAAGCAGTAGATGCAGCCCGTGCTTATCCATTAAGTCAACCCCTAGACACCGATGTGTGAAGGTATCACCAGGGGGGGAGGTAGAAATACCGGCTCTAACGGAATCGCATTCGCGGCGTGACCTAGGGATACACTTTACTTAGCGATTCACCCATCAATCGGCCTAGCGCCAAACAAGAGCACCGCTGGGGCATGGGAGCCATGCTGTATCGGTTTCGTGGCTCCCCAAGACCTCAGCTTTGCCACATCGTTATTCAATCCCGCGTCTAGTTGTCCATAGAAAGAAGTCATTTTCATCCGGTATGGTTCATCTATGTCCATACCATATCGGGTAGCCACCTCGGAGATAAGGCCAAATTTGTTGGCGCTGATATACCTTCCCTATAGCGCGCGTGCCTAGAGTAGTTTTGTATCTGAGCGCCGCCTTTTGTTCCCGCTCTTTTTGTCGTTGGTATGGAGCTCGGTTGACCATCTCGGCATAAACCCTTTCGACTGTTCCGCCCACTACTCGTCCATGCTACAGTCATGCCAGAGCCTCTCACCACGGACAGCAATATGCGCCACTCACTGCCACAAAACTCTGTCGTGCTCTCTTTCTGGATGCCCGGTTCATGACTATCTATGTTGATAACGTAAAAGTGAAATGGGCGGGCAGCGAGTGGTGCCATTTGGTCGCAGATACATTGGACGAATTGCATAGCTTCGCTTCACAAATAGGTCTTCGGCGCCAGTGGTTCCAAAGCTCCGCGTCCTATCCGCACTACGATATTAAATTAGCAGTTCGTACGAGAGCGATTCAGCTCGGAGCGGTGCCAGGCACAAGAAGGCAGATAATAGAGTGCGCCAAAAAATTAAAGCTGGAATATCAGATGCTCACGACTGACGCAGCGCCGCAGCT
Source organism: Pseudomonas sp. NY15364 (assembly GCF_048068235.1). Lineage (NCBI taxonomy): Bacteria > Pseudomonadati > Pseudomonadota > Gammaproteobacteria > Pseudomonadales > Pseudomonadaceae > Pseudomonas > Pseudomonas sp. NY15364. Next base: position 183,142 of record NZ_JBLUPX010000002.1, read on the forward strand.
GAACCTTCTGTTTTAAGCACGAACTTCCATCCGGAGCGGCCAGTGTTTATCAAGGGCGATACTGTTGATGATCTTTTAAAGAAGGTTTTTAAAGAGATCCTTGACAATGGCACAGATGTTGAACCCACCAAAGGGAAAACCAAAGAGCTATCAGGTGTGCTGCTTAAGTTAACTAATCCACTGGGAAGATTAAGCCGCACCGAAGGTAAAGGGACAATCTTCAGTTGCTTAGGCGAACTCCTCTGGTACCTGTCTGGCTCGAATCAGCTGGATCAAATCCAATATTACATTCAGCATTACCATCAATATTCGGATGATGGCAAAACGATCTTCGGTGCGTACGGACCAAAGCTATTCGGTGCCGATGGTCAAATTCCATCAGTCATCCGGGCTTTACAGGAGCGAGGCTCAACCAGGAAAGCAGTCGTCCAGCTGTTTTCCAGTTCGGACATCAAAGCACCTCATAAAGACATCCCTTGCACCTGTACGCTTCAGTTTTTAGTCAGAGAAGGCAAGCTCAGTCTCTACACGGCCATGCGCTCCAACGATGCTTTCAAGGGGCTCCCCCACGACATTTTTGCGTTCACAATGCTCCAAGAATTGACTGCCCGCAAACTAGGAATTCCGATGGGAGAATATGGGCATTATGTCACTAGCTTGCATATCTACATGGATGACCTAGATAAAATTGGGGGTTTTCAGAATGAGGGTTGGCAGGAAAAGGTATACATGCCCTCAATGCCTGATGGTGATCAGACTAACAATGTTCTCCGGCTACTTAAGCATGAAAGAGAGCTGAGACTACTGAATAAAAGAGTGTCTAATGTGCATGTCGATGTCTACTGGAGAGATTTATCCATTCTTCTTGAGGTGTTTAATATTGTGAAATCCAAGGATTTCGCACGACTGAACCAAATCGAACAGTCGATAAATGACATCGAGCTAAGAAATTTAGCCGCGAGAAAATTAAAATTATCTCAAGGCAATGGAGTGTAAGTTGCGAACGTCCAGCCATATTGACTCGACTTCCGATGCTCAATTGATCATATTACAGAAAATGATCAATCTCATTTCTGATCAATTGCTGCATACATTGGATGTCATTAACTGGGCCGCTCCAATTCCGTATTTTGGAGACCCCTGCAAAGCAACTATCGCCACCGTCGGTTTGAATCCCAGTGATAGGGAGTTCGTATCGGCAGCGGGAGCAGAGCTCACAGGCTCAGTGAGGCGGTTCCACACACTGACATCCCTTGAGTTAACTAGCTGGCATGAGCTGACGCCCGCACAACTGGAGTCCATACACACTTCCTGCACGGAGTATTTTTCCAGAAACCCTTATGATGCGTGGTTCAAGCCCTTGGATCTTCTATTAAGCGGAACCAATGAATCATTCTATAGCTCTATGTTTCATGCCTGCCATTTGGATCTTATACCTTATGCGACAGGCATAAAATGGGCTTTTTTGAAGCCCTGCCAACGTGAGTTCCTACTGAGCATATCCGCCAGCTTCTTAGGCCAAATTTTAAAGCATTCACCCATAAAGATGCTAGTGTTGAATGGAAAAGCCGTGGTGGAGAATTTCGAACGAGCAACTGACGTATCTTTCCGCAAAGCGCTCATGGAGGCTTGGTGCTTGCCGAGAAAGAATGGAATAAATATTAAAGGGTTTAGCTATGAAGGAAAAATTTCGCGGATGGCAGATATAGATATCGGGAGGGATGTTTACATATTAGGATATAATCATAACATTCAGAGTAGTTACGGAGTGACCTCTTCAGTGCGTACGTCCATTCAAGAGTGGATCTCGCAAAAGGCCAAGGAGATCTTAACTTGATACAGCATAGACAAGCCCTCAAGCAGTCATTGAGCGCTAAGCTCGACCGGGTCGTTAACGATGGCTTGCAGCTCCCGGGGATCGTTGCGGTAGAGAACAAGGCTACACTTCTGGATCAGTTGGTAGAAAGCATTCGGCGAGTCGACTATGTGGCTGCGGTTGCTTCCCGGCCCATCAGTGTTAATCGTTCTGATCCAGGCAGTGACTACTTCGATCCGATCCGTGCTGCGGTCTTGAAGGCGCAAGCCGGAGACGTAGAGGAGTCCAGTTGGCTGGTCTTCTTGGCAACACATTTTGGCAAGGCCAGCCGGACAGGTTGGCTCTTAACAAAAGACGTGTATGGTGCTCTTGGCGCGGGGTACAACTGGACATGGCCTTTGGTCAGTACCAATCCCGTGGCCATGAGCCAATGGATTGCCAGTAATCAGGCAGTACTGAGGAGCGGTGGCCGAAAATTTGGGAATCATCGTAAATACGAGTCTCTCGACCCGGCAAAGTCCAACTCAACAGGGGAGATTATTGAGAGCTATGTGAATTGGGTGATGCAACATGGTTCCCACACGGGTCTGTTCTCTCACGCGCTGATGCAATCTGGAGGTGACCCCAGAGCTGCGTTCGGCATGCTCTATCGATCCATGGGAGCGGTAAAGCGGTTTGGTCGAACCGGAAAATTTGACTACCTCACCATGGTTGCGAAGGTGGGAATTTCCCCCATCGTGGCAGATTCGACGTACATGGCGGAGGCAACTGGCCCGATCAAAGGGGCGCGCTTACTCTTTGGCGGTACAACCTTAGCTAATCTGTCTGCCGTAGTGCTGGAGCAAAAGATTCAGGAGCTGGAAAGTGTCCTAGGTGTCGGAATGCAGGTCCTCGAAGACGCCCTATGCAACTGGCAAAAATCGCCGGGCCGCTTCGTGCGATTTAGAGGCTGATCAGATGGAGGGCCATGAATATCGAACTTTTAACTTATTCATATGCGCTGGCTTTAGTATCTTTTCATACTGCATTTGCCCCACCACAATACCGGGCGCAATACCAATAGATTTGGCAAATTTTATTATGCTTTTGTAGTCGGCGGCATGAGCTCTCATGTTTTTCCGAAAAACCGCTGGGATTAGCACGAGAGCTGAAAACTCATTGGCTTCTTTCTCTTCTTCCGTACACTCAAATCCTTCACCCTCCACAAAGGTAGCCTTTCGTCCGTGAAGGACTAGGTGCCCAATTTCGTGAAATAATGAAAACCAAAAATGATCATCAGACAGGTAGCGAAAACTCAACATTATGAGTGCTCTGTCTTCTGAAACAAATTTCGCCATTCCACTCGCTGGGCAACCCTCTGGAGTTTTAGAGATAACTAATACAACGCCGCAATCGTTTAAGATGGCCTGAAGCTCAGGGATGAATAGTGCTGGATCGGAAATGTGCGTGAGGGCCCTGATTGTATCAAGATTGCTTAGAAGTTTGTTTTTATCCCAAGGTTTGCATGAAAATTTTGAAACTTTTGTTTCTCCAAATCTCACCCATGCCGCCGTGGCACCTACTTCCTGATCAAACGTCTGGCTCGTTCTGAAACGTGCCTCCTTGGTAAACTCCGCGCTGACGTCTTTCCATGCACTAATGTCAGGTATTCCGAAATAATCAAGGCAATCAATAACTTTTTTCGATTTGCTGTCCGAGTTTGAAATCCATCCAAACGCTTGCATGCTTTTGATCGGCAGTTCAGCAAGCCAGCTATCTTCCTTTTTGCTAGTGTGTCTGTATACACGAGACACGTCTTCGCGGTATTGCTGTTCTCGGGTCAGCCAAAAATCGGCATCGGGGCCAATGGCGTCAGCTAGTTTATGAGCTAAATGCTCGCTTATTTCCTGGCTGCCGTTGAAGAGGGCGTTGATTCCATTCAAATCGTAACCTATGTCCCTTGCCAAACATTCCGGACTGATCTCACGATCAGAAAGAATATCCAAGATTGTTTCGCCCGGTGGTGAGACCCAGGTTGGTTGAAACAGAGGGTTACTCATCATTATCCTGTCCAATCTTTAACAATTTTACAGACGTTACAGAGCCCCAGTTTACATTGCCCGAGGATAAGATAGGGACTTGTTGATGAGCGGCACTGAACAGAAGGTGATGATTTTGATAGAGCTTCACTACCACCAGTCCTGGGGGGGCGGCATCAAGTTCGGCAGGTTTTCCGACGGGTAGGTATAGGATGTTCGACGCTGCACGAATGTCCGCGAGCCTTCTGAAGAGGTTTTGTGCTAGTACTGGCGGCAATTCCCGGAGGGCAATCACTTCGCTGGTGCAAAGGTCCCGGAGTTCCTCCGTCTCAAACGCCAATTTCAACGCCATTCTGTCCGATTCGTCCATGGTGTAAAAGCAATGGTGGCGTGATGATACCCCTTCGGCTGGGGAAAACACATGGCCTACCGTGCAGCGGCTCACACATGAACCTGTCCCCATCATCCTGATCATCGCTCCAGGAATACCCGCACGGTCTGTGCCTAAAATGGGGCTGTCGCAGAGTCGCCAAATACCTGGACGCCGTTGAGTCGCAACCCGCCTAGATGTTGGTTCAAGGTTATAGCAGCCCACTAGGCCGTGCGCCAGTCTCAGGGTGGCTTGAGTGCTGGGTACCTGTTTGTTAGCCAGAAAATTTTCTGTCGCGAACGTTCTTATGACTGACTGCTTTTGGCCAATCCGCTGATCCAGCCAAGCGTATGAGCGCAGGCGATTTGTACCGCGCAGCGTTCGAGCGCCTGAAGAACAACAAACCAGAACGACTGCCGAAAGGCACGCCGGTGAGCCAGAATAATGTTGCCAAAGAGGCCGGCAGCGATCCCTCTGCGTTGAAAAAGCGCGCTTTCCCCTCCTCATCGCCGACATCCAAGAATATGTGGAAGCCATGATGAGCAACGTCCACCGTCTGTGCGCCAAGTCAGCCTATTAGCCCGCCGAGAAAATCGTGGCCTTCGTGAGCGGATCGATGAAATCACCCAACAGCGGGATCACCTTGCTAACCTGCTAAGTGAAGCCGACGCCACCATTCTTGAACTATATGATCGCGTTGCCGAATTGGAGCGGCAACTGCCAGCAAAAAATGCTCTAACAATTGATCCGCGAGGTCACAAAAAGCTTAGAATTTAATTTGCTCGGCGAGCTTATCGTTCGAGCAACGTCCAACTGCGTAGCAAGCCAGATAGGCCAGTTGAGGAATACATGGAAAAGTTATCGCTCAATCTAAAAAACTGCTTTGGAATCCAAGCCTTCTCCGAAGAATTCTCATTTGAAAAATCAAAGGTGCAGCTTATCTATGCCCCCAACGGAGTGATGAAAACCTCCCTTGCAAAAACCTTCCAATGTATTCAGCAGAGTAGAGAAGAGCCAAGAGATGTTCTCTACAATCGTCCAGCAGAATACAGCATAAAGATTGACGGGCAGGACATAAAGCCGGAAGAAATACTTGTTGTCAAACCGTTTGATGCGGATTTCGAATCCAAAAATCTCTCTGCCCTGCTGGTTAATAGCAGTCAAAAAAATATTTATGATTCGATATATAAGGAAATACTTGAGACCAGAACCCAGATCTCGAAAAAGCTAAACAAGCTATCCAAAATTCTTGCCGAGAAGGTAGAAGGCCAGATAGTAGAGGATTTTGAGGTCGACAATATTTTTGAGGCGATCGAAAAAATTAAAACTTTTGACGGTGGTGACCCAGAGCTCTATAAGGTCCCCTATGCAAAAGTACTAGATCCAAAAGTTATTGAGCTGCTAGCAGATCCGGCAATAAAGGATAATATTCACGACTACAGCAATCGATATAACGACTTAATCAGTCAGTCGCCGCTCTTCTCAAAAGGCAAATTTAATCCTGTTAACGCGGCATCGGTATCCAAAACCTTAAAGAAAGAAAAGTTCTTTGAGGCAGAGCATAGATTATTGATGAAAGGTCAGGACGCCCCGATTTGCGATGATGACTCGCTTGACGAGCTCCTTCAGAAGGAAAGCGAGTCCATTCTTGGCGATGGTCAGCTGCAGGAAATCTCAAAAAAGATAATTTCCGGGGTTGCGCCCATTAAGACATTTCAAGAGGTGCTCGAGGCCTCCCCGATTGTTTCAGCCTACTTGAGTGATATAGCTAACCTCAAGAAGATGCTTTGGCATTCTTATTATCTTACTGATCAAGGCGCCCTAGACCACTTGCTAGAATTATTTCACAGCAAAAGAGATGAGCTGACCTCTATAGAACAGCAGGCGAATATAGAAAACACTTTGTGGCACGATGCACAGGATGTTTTTAAAAGGCGATTTTACGTCCCATTTAGCGTAAATATTGAAGATCATAGAAACGCTATTCTAGGCACAGTTGCCCCAAACATGGTATTTACATTTCCAAATGAGGACGGGAAGCTCATTTCATTGAATCGAGGGCAGTTGGACTCTCTTGACTGTCTGTCAGTCGGTGAAAGACGGGCAATGTATCTTCTTTATGTCATATTTGAGTTCAAGGCTCGGCTGAATTCCGGGCAGCGCTCTGTGATAATAATTGATGACATTGCAGACTCCTTTGACTATAGAAACAAATACGCTATTGTCGAGTATCTAAAGGAGCTGGCAGACGAAGATCTATTTCGTCTGATAATCCTTACGCATAACTTTGATTTCTACAGGACGGTTCAGAGTCGTATTTTGGATAAGGCCAAGTGGGAGAATTCTTTTATTGCTCAGAAGAGCGATGGACAGATAAGGCTTATGAAGGGTGGAAATAAGGATGTCTCCAGTCCGTTTGAACTTTGGAAAGGCCAATACAATAAAAGTCCAGAAATTCTAATCTCAATGATACCTTTCGTTAGAAACTTAATAGAGTATCGAGACGGCACAGCATCAGAAAGTTATAAAAAGCTGACCTCAATGCTTCATATTAAGGAAGATCATATTGAGTCGGATTATAAAACTCGAAATCAGACGCTGGAGGACTTAGAGAATATCATCTCTAGCGTTGTGCCCCGTAAAGACTTAAGTGAAAGTTTTAATAAGAAAGAGTTGGTCATAGATCTAATTTACAGAACTGCAACTGACCTCGCTGGAGGTGATGGAGGTGATGGATTAGAAGATTCCATTTCTCTCGAAAGGAAAGTTGCATTATCCATTGCTATACGCCTGAAGGCTGAGGAATTTATGTGGGCGCATGTGGCAGATAAAACTCGTATTAATGGATGCCAAACAGGAAAGCTGTACGATAGGGTTGTGCGGGAGCAGTTGGGGCGGGCTGAGTTTGATCCATTACGCAAAACACTTGGTCAAGTTACGTTAATGACGCCAGAAAACATTCATTTAAACTCATTTATGTATGAGCCATTGATTGATATGTCAATTGAGCATCTTGTCGATCTGTTTAACAAGATACAGGAACTGGAGTGGCCTGCTTAGGCTCAAGGCGGCTTATGATTCTTGTAATTAGAACCAACATCGGTGTGCTATGGACATGCTGTGGCCCATATTGCTTGAAATAGGGTTTCCCTATGGACATGGGTGAAGTTGATAACCTAACCAGCCTATAAGGCGTTGGGCCATGTCCATACCTTTTCTTCTTTCCTTTACATTGATGAAGCGTTCGCCGACCTGACCGGTATGCATGGCAGCTTGGAGAGGCTGGGGCGGGAGATGCGTGCACGGGTGCTGCGCTGCACTGGCATCCCGGTGGGGGTGGGCATTGCCCAGACAAAGACCTTGGCCAAGCTGGCCAATCGTGCGGCGAAGCTATGGCAGCGGCAGACCGGTGGGGTCGTGGACATCCGTCAGCCCGAAAAGCGCGACAGGCTACTGCAGGTAATTGATGTCAGCGAGGTCTGGGGCATCGGTCGGCAGATGACCGCCCACCTGCGAATTTCGGTGAACGTGACCGAGCGTTTCACTAATACGTGACCGGTGCTTCCACCCCGGTTGCGCGGGTTCTGGATTGTAATCGCATCGGTCACGATGCAGTTTGTTCCTCGGCTTTTTCCCGGCGCAGTGGCTCGCCCTTCATCGTCAGTCGGTAAGCGTTGTGCACCAGGCGGTCGAGGATGGCGTCGGCCAGGGTCGGGTCGTTGATCCAGCTATGCCAGTGTTCGAGGGGCAGTTGGCTGGTCAGGATGGTGGAGCGGTTGCCGGCGCGGTCGTCGATCACCTCCTGCAGGTCATGCCGAGCCCCTTCCTCCAGCGGGGCCAGCGCCCTGTCGTCCAGCAGCAGGACATCGACTTTGGCCAGCTGTTGCAGGGTGCGACCGAAGCTGCCGTCGCCGTGGGCGATGCGCAGTTGCGCCAGCAGGCGCGGGGTGCGCAGATACAGGGTGCTTTAGCCCTGGCGGCAGGCCTGGTTGCCCAGGGCGCAGGCCTGCCAGGTTTTGCCGGCACCGGTCGGGCCGGTCAGCAGCAGGTTGTGCTGCTGGCGGATCCAGTCGCCGCTGGCCAGGCCGGCGATCAGGCGCTCGTCCAGGGCGCGGTCGGGGCTGCGGTCGAGATCTTCGAGGCAGGCGTTGCTGTACTTGAGCTTGGCTTTCTTGCGCAGCCGCACCAGGCGCTGGTTGTCACGCCAGGCCAGTTCACGGTCGAGCAACAGGCCGAGGCGCTCATCGAAGCTCAGGCTGTGGCTGGCCGGCAGCGTCCATTGCTCCTCCAGGGCGCTAGCCATGCCGTCCAGGCGTAGCTGGTGCAGTAGATTCAGGGTGTGTTGAGGCACATTGAACAGCTCCTGTTACCAAGACCGCCTCCGCGGGGCTGGAACTGATCTTCCGGGCCGGTTTTGCATTCAGTAAGGCGGAGATCCTGTTGCTCGATCCGCGCCAGCGTGGCGAGTTCACCGATGACTTGTTCGTCGCGACACCGCCGGTGGCTGCCGAGCGGGTGATGGGGGCGATGGATGCGATCAATGCACGATGGGGGCGTGGAACCATGCGGCCTGCAGGAGTGCCGGCGAATCCGGACTGGGACATGCGTCGGGAGATGATGAGCCCGAGCTATACGACGCGGCTTGATCAGTTATGGCGGGTAACCTAAGACGCTGAGGCGGCCTACCCTGGAAGAGACACTTGCCCTCCAAAGGCAGCCTGAGTGCGAACTGATTCGCTCTAGTTGGTTCAGGCGTTCGTTGCCCCAGAGCAATCAGCGAGGCTGGACTGAATGGAGGCGGTTGCGGCTCTATGATGAAACCTGCCTGATATCCAACACGACCCAGACCTCATACCCTTTCTCCCGAGCCGCTTTCTCGGCCTCAAGTTGGGCAGTGAGTGTACTGATGGAGCGGGAGCGGTGCTCGAAGCGGAACGGCGAGCCACCGTTCTTGCGCACGCTCAATTCAACGAGTGTGAAGGTGGAGTGCTGTTTGGGTATTGGCTGCTTCGATTTCGAAGGAGCGGGGTCAAGACCGAGTGCGCGCCGCATCTCAACTTCAGTGAGTTTTGTGTCAGTCAAGCTAGTTCCCTAGACGATTGCGGGTGACGCCATTGTAGCGAGGAGTCGTGCTGACATGGCCTGAGTTCGATGCTGGCGAGCCAACAACCTCATCTCTGCGATATGGCTACGAATCGCCAAAGTAGTCATCACGGGCGACTAGTCCGAATGGGCATTCCTCGCAGGGCTGCTCATCGCTGAACAGATTCTGCGTGCGGCGCTCCTGCTTCAAAAACGCTAGTGCCGCGAAAAAACACCTCTCGCATAGATTGACTCGATAGCGTTCGCCATCATGCCCTGCGCCATAGCCCCAGAGCGCCTGGAGCGTCCCGAACTGCTCGCCGTATCCCGGCACCCTCGTACTGGTAGCGCATACATCGCAAATGGTGTCTTTATCGGTCTCTGTCACCGGGCAGTCCTCGTGTTCGTATTAAAGAGGGTAACCGAGGGCACTGCGCAACGGAGCGCCTTTTGCCAATTCTCCAGCCCCGCTGCGTTAGCTCAAGCATGGTCTGGTGCGCCATGCCAGCGGTGGATATGGCAGGTCTTCGACAACTGAACTGGGCTATCCAAAGGAGGATTCAAAAGCAGCTGCGCTGATATGCTTATCAACAGCTGCTGATGCAGAAATCCGCAATCCGACTGGGACAATTTTCCATCAGCGCCAACACTTAAAGCTGTCCAACGACGACCTGTGCCATGACTCGTAACGCGACGAGTGTCCGGAGATGCGGTTGGCGTTGGTTCGTCATGGTTGTCCGCTGCACGTTTCTTGCGTTGCCGGCGGCGACCACTCCATTCCCTCTTCGAGGATCGGATGGCTTTCGCTCACGACGATCAACGGTTTGTTCCGATTCACCAGCGCGAACATGGCGATGGAGCCTTCGACATCCGCCACCGGCACCTCCCCCTGTGGGTCAAGCCTGCCAACCCAGACATATTGCCGGGTCTCCAAACATGCAAGGTAATACGAAATACCCATGTTTCCTCCGAATTCGAATCAAGTCTTTTGCTGTGCCAATCCGGAACGGGAGGCAGTACTGCCGCAAACATCAAATGTTACCGCCAATGCATTTTTGACCCAGATGCCGACGCTATTCTGACCCAACCCAGCAGTCTGAAAGCGAAATTCTACAACTCGTTTGGTGCTAGAAACTGGGTCAATGAAATTCCGGCATGTGGGTGGAAATGCACCGGCGGCAACAGGTCATGTCAGCTCCAACGCTTTACGCATCCATTTCGGCATTTTGCAGGCCATCAATATATTTAGATCTTCAGCTCTGAGCGCTTTTTTGATCGCGGCAATGCACTCCGGGGTCGAGCCGTCTTTACCGAGATAAAATAGTGCGCTGATAGCCGTCCCTACCTCGGTCCCGGCACGCTGCATGACCATTGGTGCCGCATGTACCAACCGGACCTCAGCCTTCCCCATAAAAAATGATCGGCTGGGTCCGCTGGTGTAATAGATCGGAATGAGCGGCATCTGGGTGCTCAGTCCAAACAACCTGACCGCATGAGCGCCATGAATCTGTAGAACATGGCGGTTCTGCCTAGCGATCAAGCTCACTACTTCCCATACATTTGGGCGAACCCGTGCAACGTATCGACTGGATTTCGGGCGCATGTAAATTCCTCGATGCACCCGTTCAAGTTCGCCTTGGCTGACCAGCCGAGCTACTGCCTTGGATATGGCGCCACGCGCTCCAAGCTCCGCAAAGCGGCTGATGCAGAAGGGTTGCCCTTTGGGTAAGCGTTTGACCCGTTGCGCAATGCGGGTGGATACCGGCAGAGCAAAATCAGTGCTGGACATTGCGGCTCTCATTTCTATCGCGTGAAGTCCAATGACGAGCTGAACAGCGGCTGATGGAAAGCGATCACCCGCCGTCGATATTCATCATCTGGTGCATCGCTCACCAGGCACTCTTCAAGGCGCCCCAACGAAAGGATTTGGTCGGCCGACGGATAGTGCCTAAGCAGGCTTTTCGCATAGCTGCGGATATCCTGGGGCAGTTCAGTGTCGCGAGAGAGCTCTCGCAGGAATTCTTCGGCCTTGATGACGCTGCGGGTTCTTTCGCAGGGAAGGGTCAATGCGGTTATCTCCTGATTCAGTCAACCACGTCTGCCGACGCTTGAATTTTGACCTCCATACAAGCATCAAAAGCAAGCTAGCAACTGTTGCCGGTAGTGCTTGGAAAAGCTGACCTGATGGCTTGGCTCGGCGGCAGAGCCCCCCAAGGATATGGTGGATGTTGCGCCTGCCCCAATAACCTGCTCGATGCCACTCCCAATACTGTCATCCACGCTATCTATATTGCCGGCAGCCCCAATCCAGCCAGATACTGAACCTGAGGTTGAGGCTGGCATCTCTACCTCGTTCAGCACAGCCAGGTCATCTGGCAGATCATCTGCAATTCGCTCTGCCAAGCGCTGCAACGTCGACTCTGCCATCATGAACAGCCAAGCCTGATCATCGGGCCCGCCTGTGCGCCGAAGCACTCGCCCCAGCACTTGCCGGTAATGCAGCTCGGTGCGGATGCGGCTGAGGTAGCAGCACACCTGGAGGCGGGGGATGTCCGTGCCTTCGCTAATCATTCCAACCGCGATAATCCAACGGCAGGCGCTGTGCCTGAACGCGTTGATCACCTGCTGCGCATCCGGGGTTTTGTTAGTCACGATGCGGCAACCTTCACCCCTGGCTTCCAGGGCCAGGGCAACTTGCTGGGCGTGCTCGATGTCGGTGGCAACCACCAAGCCAGCCGCATCAGGCTTGATCAGGCGAAGCTCATCCAGCTTAGCGCACCCAAGACCGAGCAGTTGATCGATCACCTCGTCATGGCGCAGCAGCTCTTCGTAGGTGACAGGGGATTCCCCCAATAGTTTGGCGATGCTGGGAAACAGCCTGACAGTGCTCTCAGTGTCTAGCTCCTCGGTAAGTTTTACCTTCTGGTTGTCGAGCAGGACAATACGAGGGGAGCGGCACACGCCGTCGGCAATGGCCTCTTTCAGGCCGTAGCGGTAGTCGCAGATCAGGCGTCCCTCGGGTGTCGAGTAGCGGGCCAGGGCAATGGCCCTGTCGTCCGAACGCCATGGTGTGCCGGAGAGAGCCAAGGTGTAGGCGGCGCGATCTTGTATCCGATGCAGTATCTGCTGCCCCCAGGCGTTGCTTAGAAGTGGATCATGGCCGGCGCAGTGGTGAATTTCATCGAAGACCACGAGTACGCGGTAGTCATCAAGAAGCTGCCAGAAACCCTCATCACGGTATTCCATGGCCTGGTAGGTGAACGCCGCCCCCACTGCACCGATTTGGCCGTCCAGACGCCTGCCAAGCACCATAGCAAAGGTCGAGCGAAAGCCCTCGACAACCTGGCAGGATGGCGCGAAGCACAGCACCAGATCGATCCTGTCCTGCTCGAGCAGTTTGCTGGCCAGCTCTGCCGCCATGCGCGTCTTGCCGGCACCCGGCGTTGCCTGACAGAAGAAGTGCGGCGTGGAAGAAAAGTGCTCCAGCGCCGTGTCGATGCAGCGGCGTTGCCAGTCTCGCAGCGATATGGTCATCGTGCGGAGGCGAGCGTTTTGAGGGTCTTTTCGATGGCGCGTAGATGGCCCAGAAGGCGAGAACTGCGATCCCTAGCCTCCAGGTAATCGCCTTCAACCTTGTCCCGCAAATGTGGCATCTCGTCCAGAAGCAGCTTGAATCGCTCCGCCTCGCCCATTGAAGTGAGAAAGTCCAAGCGGATTTCCTTGTGGAGCGCCTCCAACTGCAAATCCGTATTGGCTGATGACTTAAGCGGCAAAGCTTCCACGTCGCGCACTGCCGTGTCTGGTTCGGGCACTCCGGCAGCCATAAGGCTGTTCTCAAAACCGTTGTCGATAAGTTCCAGTTGCAGATGTACCGGAATCGGCTGCAGGTGGTAGACCTGTCCTCGAACACGACGATCCTCGTCCGGTAAAACCCAACCCGTTCGCACTAATCGGCGAATCTGCTCATACACATAGCGGCGTACATCGGCGATACGGAATTGTGTGCCACTCAAGCGAGCGGCATAGGCATCGCGCAGTTCGCGGGTCGTAAACGAAGTACGCCCTGGCTCCTGAAGCAGCTCATACAGACGCCTGTCGAAGATAAACGAGGCCGATTTCATTGAGGGCACCAGAAGAAATAGCGCGAAAATGCGGATTATAATCCGTGGCCTATACGTCCGCAAACGCACGATATTGCCGCCTCAAGTTGAATTGAGACGGTCATGGATAAGCTGGCGAAGGCGTTAGGGGAACGCATCCGAATGCAGAGGAAGGCCTGCCGGATTTCCCAGGACGCACTGGCGCTGGCGTGCAGTCTCGACCGCAGCTATGTAGGCCGGATCGAGCGTGGCGAGGTCAACATCACCGTCGAGAAGCTCTACCGCATCGCAGGCGAACTCGCCTGCGACCCTTCAAGCCTTCTGCCACAGCCGTCTGAAATCTAACCCGAGCACGTAATACCAGCGCGCAAAAAGGTCAGACAGGAGCGCCGTTGTTACTTTGTCCCAAGCCGCCAGCTGCCGTCAGCATCTTCAAAATCACCAACGCAAACGCCCGGCTCTTGGTCTCGTTATCCAGCACTTCCAGCGACATTTTTTCGTTATCGGTCATGGCATCCAGCACGGTATCCACCACGCGTTTCGGGAATAGCCCGTGCATCACCTGTTCGACCGAATGGTTGTTGACCTGGGCCATCACATCCTCCTGCCGGCTGATGCGATTGGCGATGCCGGTGAGGAACTGCAGCTGATCCTCATCGCTCACCTCGGCGCCGAAGATATCGTTCAGCGCTTCGATGATTTCCGATAGCCGCTTCTTCTCCGGGTCGTGGGGCTTGCCGCTGCCCAGTCCTGTAGGCGGTTTGAGGCCGTAGTCGCCTTGTTCCTCGCTCAAGCGCAGCTGGTGCTCGGCGCGCTTGGTCAGGCGGTAGTGGGTCAGTTGCAGTTCGCCCACGTCCACGTCTTCCTGATCGAGGCGATCCACACGCAGCAGCGGGTGCAGGTGCTTGGCGTACACGCACAGCTGCTCCAGCTCGCGATCCTCATAGGGAATGATCTGCGAGAGGAACTCGTACAGGCGCACAAAGCTCTGCAGGTTCTTCTTGAACAGGTCGAGCTGATCCACCTGCTCGCCGGCTTCCTTGAGTGCCGCCTCGGCCTTTTTCAGGCCGGCGCTGTCGCCGTTCTGCTCGGCGGTACGCCTGAACTCCAGCGCGTGCTGGCGTGACTCCTGGGCCAGTTTGTAGCGCTTGGCAAAGCGTTCCTTGGCCGGTGCGCAGTAGTAGCTGAGCTTGCTGGCGGCGGCCTTGGGGTCGAAGAAAGCCAGCGCGAACGCCGCCACTTCCTCCCAGTGGTAAATACCCTCGGCGTCCAGCTTCTTCTGCAGGTCATAGATGAGCTGCGGGTCGGTCACGTCGGTCAGCTCGGCCTTGGTGTAGTACGGCAGGAAGGCGTCGAGGATGTCCTGAGGATCATTGAAGAAGTCGAGGATGAAGGTCGGCTTGCTGTCGCCGAAGGTGCGGTTGAGGCGCGACAGGGTTTGCACGCAGTCCACCCCCTGCAGCTTCTTGTCCACGTACATCGCGCACAGCTTGGGCTGATCGAAGCCGGTCTGGTACTTGTTGGCGGCGATCATCACGTTGAAGTCCTGGGTGTCGAAGGCTTCCGCCAGGTCGCGCCCGTTCAGGCCGGGGTTGAGCAGGCTGCTGCTTTCCGTCACCTCTTCGGGGATCACCCCATCCGGCAGCACACTGCCGGAGAAGGCCACCAGCGGATGCACATCGCTGTAGCCCATCTGCTTCACATAAGCCTGCACCGCCAACTGGTAGCGCACCGCCTCCTGCCGGCTGCTGGTGACCACCATGGCCTTGGCCTGGCCGCCCAGCAGGTGGCGGATGTTGGCGCGGAAGTGCTCGACGATCACCTCCACCTTCTGGCTGATGTTGTAAGGATGCAGGCGCACCCAGCGCGCCAGCTTCATGCGCGCCTTCTTCGAGTCCACCTCCTCGTCGTCGCCGTCCGGGTGGGCGATCTTCCAGGCGGTGCTGTAGGTGGTGTAGTTCTGCAGCACATCGAGAATGAAACCTTCCTCGATGGCCTGGCGCATGGAATACAGGTGGAACGCTTCGGGCTTGTTGTCGCCGCTTGCCGGCAACGCCGGATTGGCCGGGCGACCGAACAGCTCCAGGGTCTTTGCCTTGGGCGTGGCGGTAAAGGCGTAGTAGCTGATGCGCTCGTTGGGCGGACGGGCGGCAACAGCGGCATTCTGTAAGTCTTCGGAACTGGCCTCTTCCCCATCAGGGATATCGCTGCCCAAAATCTGCTTCAGCTTGCTGGCCGATGAGCCTGTCTGCGAGGAATGCGCCTCGTCGGCGATCACCGCATAGCGCCCGCTGGCTAGCTTGGGGTACTTGTCCAGGGCATCGAACAGCGCCGGGAAGGTCTGGATGGTGACGATGATGATGCGCGTCTGCTCGGCCAGCGCCTCGGCCAGCTGCTCGGACTTGCTCTGGCTGCCGATATCGCGGGTGATGCACTTGACCACACCCTGGGCGTGCTCGAACTGGTAGATGGTGTCCTGCAGCTGCTTGTCCAGCACGGTGCGGTCGGTAATCACGATCACCGAATTGAACAGGCGCTCGCCCTCGGCATCGTAGAGCGAGGCCAGTTGATGCGCCGACCAGGCAATCGAGTTGGACTTGCCGGACCCTGCACTGTGCTGGATCAGGTAACGCTTGCCCGGCCCTTCAGCACGGGTGGTCTCGATCAGAGTATTGACCACTTCCCACTGGTGGTAGCGGGGGAAGATCAGGGTTTCCTTGGTGACGCGCTTGCCATCTGCATCTTCCTTCACGCTCTTCTGCAGGTGCAGGAAGCGGCCCAGCACCTTGAGCCAGGCATCGGGCTGGAACAGGCGCTGCCACAGGTAGCCAGTGGCGTACTGGCTGTCATCCGGCGCGGGCGGGTTACCGGCGCCGCCGTCAAGGCTGCCGAGGTTGAACGGCAGGAAGAAGGTGTCCTTGCCGGCGAGCTTGGTGGTCATCGCCACCTCATCCTGACTCACGGCAAAATGCACCAGTGCGCCACGCTTGAAGGTCAGCAGCGGCTCGGGCTTTCTCGTCAGCGGGTCTTTTACCGGGCGGTCGTAGCGGTACTGCCGCTTGGCGTTTTCCACGCTCTGCTTGAACTCGCTTTTAAGCTCCAGCGTAGCGACCGGGATGCCGTTGACGAACAGCACCAGATCCAGACGCGGGTTGTATTCCCCTTCTCGGAAATGAGGGGAATAAGACACCTCCGGCACCACGCGCAGGCGATTGCACTGGTAACGCTTGAGGGTATCAGGGTTCATGCCGTGGTCGGGCTTGAAGCTGCACGTCTCGATCTTCACGCCCGGCAGCTTGAAGCCATGACGCAGCACATCCAGGGTGCAGTCCTGCTCCAGCTCGCGCACCAGCTTCTGCACCAGCACCGCTTCCGGGTTGTTCGGGTTGGCCTTGGCGAACTTGTCCCAGCGCTCCGGCCAGGCGTCCTTGAAGTAACCGAGAAAGTCCTCGGTATACAGCGCCGTGCGCCGGTCATAGCCGCTGGCGGGGCCGGTGAGCCAGCCATGGGCGACCATGGCAGTGATGATGTCCTGCTGGAACTGGGCTTCCTTGCTGTCCGCCATTTAGTGGGCCTCTGCTACGGCTAATTCGGGGGCTGGAGTGCTGGCCGGTGGCTGCCAGCCACGTACATCGATCTTGCCGGTGACAGCGGCGGAGATCAGGGCGGAGCGGCGTTCTTGAAGGAGGCTTCTAGCTCGCTCCGCCTCCGTCGTAAGAATGTCGAATTCGCTGCAACGTATCTGTAAGAGCTCAACGATCTTAATTTGCTCTTCCTTGGGTGGGAGCACCAAAATACAAGCCCCAAGTTCCTCAGCATTCAAATGAGGTTGAGCAGCTCTCATTTTTTCAAGATCAAGTTGGCCTTCCTTTAAATATTTACTGAGCAACGCAAATTGAACGAATTCAGGCTGAGCTGAATGGCATCTCAAAACCATATCGAAACCTGCAATGCACTGCCCATAGTCATATGGAATAATCGCCGAGTCGCCCGTGTACGCCCCGCTTCGTACGACAACTATGTCACCGGGCTCTAACCAGACAATTCGCCTTGCAGGTATCTCAGCTGGATCAACAAAAACCAAGCCTTCAGAAAACAGCTTTCCGGCATGGACATTTGTAGCTCTAATGAGAGGCATCCCCTCCGGATAATATTGCGGAGGCTCACCAATTCCATAGCGTATAGACCCAACCCGTTTGATGTTGGTAATACCCCAGTGTGCCGGCACCTCGCCCAGCCACTCCACACCGGAGTCTTTCATCGGCACCGTCGGGTCGAGGCCTTTGGTGACGGCTTGGGAGATTACGGCCTGGCGCTTTTCCTTGAGCAGATCGATCAGGCGCTGCTGCTCTTCGATCAGCGCGTCGATGCGGGCGGTTTCTTGGTCGAGGAAGCGGGCGATTTGGGTTTGCTCGCATAGTGTTGGCGCTGCGATCTTGAAGTTATTGATCACATCAGTGGGCACCCGCTTCAGTCCGCCAGCACCGATCATGCTGGACGTGCAGACGCTCATATAACTGTCTTCCTGCACGCGGTAATAAAGGTAATCAGCATTAACGCCTTGATAGGCTCTGAGCACGTTTATTTCGCTGGAGCCGAAGCCAATTCTATTGGTCAGCCCCTTGGCAATCGCAACGTTCTTATTTTCGAAGCAGGGCGTGACCTTAGCTTGCAGCACATCACCGTCTTCGAAGTAGGTGTATCCACCAATAACCTCATCGATTGGGCGCTCTTCATCCAACTGCACGACGCCAGTTTTTAGCTTTTCCATAGGTACGAAGCTACATAGCTGCTCCACATCACCAGCGAAGCCTGACTTCCTTGGATTGAGTAATGCGAGGTGCTTTATGGGAGTAAGAACCCAATGCGCCGGCACACTCCCCAACCACTCCACCCCAGAATCCTTGTACGCCGGATACGTCGAAAACCTACTCGGGCTGTCACTGCCCTCGCCCTGCGGGCCAACGGCTGTGCCGTTGTGCAAATTTGCTCCCGACATATTTGTCATGCCGACAGCCCCTCGATCATCTGCTTGATACGGTCGGTGCAGGCTTTCAGGTCGCGGTCGATTTCTTCCAGCGGACGCGGCGGTTGGAACACGTAGAAGTTGCGGTTGAAGGGAATCTCGAAGCCAACCACGCCGACTTCACCATCCTGCGCATCCGTCTTGCTCTCGTCGATCCAGGCATCCGGCACATGGGGTTTTACTTCGCGCTCGAAGTAGTCATACACCGACTCACCCAACGGTACGTTCTCGTTGTCGCGCAGGCCGGCATCGGCTTCCGGCTGGCCTTTGACCATGCAGATATCCGCCTCGGGGTCACGCTCGCTCAGGGCATTGAGGATGGCCTTCAGCTCAGGCGTACTGGGGGATACATCGTGGGCACTGAGTGCCTTCTTCAGCAGCTTGCTGAACTGCTCGCGGTTGCGGTGCAGCTGGCTTTCGTCCATCGCCTGCAGGGCTTCGATCAGGCGCTGGCGGGCTGGGGCATCCATCTTCTCGATGGCTTTTTCTTCCAGCACTTTGTCGATGCGCTCCGGGCTTACCTGGAAGTTCAGACGCAGCGGACGCTCGACGGTGATGCGCCGGTAGCCGAAGGCTTCGACGGGGAAGATCTTGCTCTGCGCGGTTTCCTCGAAGCGACCATACAGGCGCACCAGCTCGTCGATCTGCTCCTCGGTGAGGTACTGGCGCTTGCTGCCCAGCGATTTGCGCATCTTGGCAAAGTGCTGGCTGCCATCGATCAACTGCACCTTGCCCTGGCGCGCGGCGGCCTTGTGGTTGCTCAGCACCCACACATAGGTGGCGATGCCGGTGTTGTAGAACATGTCGGTGGGCAGGGCGACGATGGCTTCGACCAGATCGTTCTGCAGCAGGTAGCGGCGAATCTCCGACTCGCCCGAACCGGCGCCGCCGGTAAACAGCGGCGAGCCGTTGAGGATGATGCCGATACGCGAGCCACCTTCACGCGGGTCACGCATCTTGCTGACCAGGTGCAGCAGGAACAGCAGCGAGCCATCGGACACACGCGGCAGGCCCGGGCCGAAGCGGCCGTTGAAGCCCTTGTCGGTGTGCTCGTCGGTGATCTGCTTCTGCACCTTCTTCCATTCCACGCCGAACGGCGGGTTACTGAGCATGAAGTCGAAGCGGCTTTCGGCCAGTTGGTCGTCGGACAGGGTGTTGCCCAGCTTGATGCTGGTGACGTCCTGGCCCTTGATCAGCATGTCCGCCTTGCAGATGGCGTAGGACTCGGGGTTCAGCTCCTGGCCGTGCAGCGACACGGTGACCTGCTGGCTGATGGACTGGATGTACTCGTCGCCTTCGGAGAGGAAGCCGCCGGTGCCGGCAGTCGGGTCGTAAATGGTGACAATGCTGTTGGGCTTGAGCTTGTCGTCCTGCCCGGTGATCACCAAGGATGTGGTCAGGTGCACGATATCGCGCGGGGTGAAGTGCTCCCCGGCGGTTTCGTTGGAGCTTTCCGCGAACTTGCGGATCAGCTCTTCGAAGATGATGCCCATGCCGAAGTTACTGATGCGCTCGGGGCTCAGGTCGGTGGCGGCAAAGCGCTGCACCACCTGATACAGCAGATTGGCGGCAGAGAGCTGCTGCACGAAGTCTTCAAAGTGGAAGTGCTCGAAGATCTCGCGGGCGTCCTTGCTGAAGGACTGCACATAGCTCATCAGGTCGGCAGCGGTCTGGGTATCGGACAGCGTGCCGAGGGTCAGCTTGGAGGCATTGAAGAACTGCTGCCCGGCCGCGCGCAGCAACAACCGCTCACGCACCAGATCCGGCCGACCTTCCTGCGCGTAGGACTCACGGATCACTGCCTCCTTGGTCGGCTCCAGTACACACTCCATCCGCCGCAGCAGGGTGAACGGCAGGATGATGCGGCCGTACTGCGACTGCTTGAAGTCACCGCGCAGCAGGTCGGCAATCGACCAGAGAAAGGCGGCAGTCTGGGAGTGGTTTTCCGTGTTCACGCAACTGCTCCTTGAAAGGCGTGCAAAGCGCCGAGTGTAACTGAAGAGGGGCAGGCGAAATCACTTCGAACCCAAAGCCGTTGGCGTTTAAAGCGCTGATGCGTCCAGACCTATCTACAGAGGCAAGTCAGCCGGCGGCACCTTCCCGATTTGTCCTGACCGTATGCACTCCCATATCGACGTGTCCAGAGCTGCTCACCAAGAAGGCAGCATCTCTAGTGCCTGTTCTATACGACAATCTCAGAGTAATTATGTCGGTCTAAAATAGCGGACAAACCAGCATCAACGCGCGAACGATGAAGATCAGTCAGAAGATTGTCGTGCACATATCGGTTGACTAAATGAACATAGTATTCAAGTGTAGTTCTAACATCAGTGTGGCCCAGCA
Source organism: Pseudomonas sp. NY15364 (assembly GCF_048068235.1). Lineage (NCBI taxonomy): Bacteria > Pseudomonadati > Pseudomonadota > Gammaproteobacteria > Pseudomonadales > Pseudomonadaceae > Pseudomonas > Pseudomonas sp. NY15364. Next base: position 203,897 of record NZ_JBLUPX010000002.1, read on the forward strand.
TTTTCCTGAGATCTTCGTCGAGCGCTGCATCGTAAACAAAACTCCTTCCAAGTCTATTCTGGGCTTTCAACGCCTCATAAACAAAATATGTCGCACAGGTGTGCCTGAGCATTCGTGCATTGAATCGTATGGCTTTAAAATCAGTAGCGCTCTCGGAGTTCTTCGCTGCAGAAACCACCTTGCTAAAGTTATAACCAAGCATTCCATGAGTAACAACATCACCACGAGCGGAAAGAAACAAGTCGCTATTCCTTGGTGGAATGCCATGCTTAGCCTCATATAGCTTCGCTCGTTGCCGCCTTAAGGGTAAATAATACTCGCAAATAACTCTCCACAGCTTCCCTGGAAAGTCTATGGAGCGCCATTTTCCCTTGGACCTAAAATAATAATAGATAGCGCCATTATCTAACCCTTCTGGGTACTCACCCTCATCATAAGGAATGAATCCATGATTTTCATTTCTCCCTCGGTAAGGCAATTGAAAAAGATCAATCGGTCTAAGCCCGGTAATACGTATGATCGCTGCGATAATTTGATAAACAGGATCATTCATCACACTGAGAGCTATTTCATAATCAGTTTGCCTTACAAATTTCTGCATTTCTCGTTGATGCATTGCTGGTCTACCACTGGGCAGATTAAATCCCAGGGTAGTAACTTTAACCCCTGGGTTGATATGGGCCAGGAGTTTCTGGTCTTTCAGCATGTATCGGATATCAGTCCTACTGATATCCAAATAGTGTTTATAGCCCTGCCTTTCGGCCCACTGATAGAAGCTCCAGACCCTTGCCGCAATGTGATACATGGTTTTGTGAGACGGACCATCAGGAAGCGCATCCGTTGGAGATGCTATATGAACAAGGAAGGCATCAAAAACATCCTCATCCACCAACTGCCAGTTCTGCGCGCCAAATACAACTTCAGCCCCTTCGATTGGGCTATCGTCCAACCACTGCAAAAACCTTCTCAGGATATTCGCATAGTTTCTTGTCGTTTCATCACTCCTTGAACGTATCTTCGAGACAGCCATCGCCCACATGGTCGGTGCTTCAAGAACGTTATGATTATCATCAAAATAAATCCCTACGCGCTCTCGCATATAGCCAGAGTGGCTGGCCAAACCGTTTCCAAAATGAAGGATACACATAACTATTTTGGCCTCGATAAGGGGTACACCACAAGCGAATTAGATACTTCATTTAAATAGTCATTAAACTTACAAAGCGAAGCAGACAAATCGCCTAACCGCTGCTCTAATTCTTCATCATGAGTTAAACAATTTTGGTGAGCACAATTGGTATCCGCACTGCGCCCATAAAGAACACCATGTGCTCTTAATTCGGACTCAAGATCACGAAGCAGAGTTACTACCTGTGAGTTTTGATAAATTATGCTTCGCTGAATCCCACACGCTTCAACCAGCTTTACTCTTGAAAGCCTAGTCATATCTGCTGAAACGAAATCAGCCCAGTCTCCCAAGAGACGTCGCTCTTCAACAAACGATTGGAAACGCTTTAGACCATTCACTGATTTCAAGCCAAGATGATTGAGTCGAAATTTTCGCTGAATTGTATTTCTTCGAACCGCGCAGCCACAACTTTGATGGATGAAATATTCAATTCAAGAGCCGCACCATTGAACTGTTTTTCGGCCCTAGAGATACAGGCATCAACGCCTAGACTAAATCTAACACAGTGCACGGGCGCGTTAAATTCTTTCCTAACCCTAGAAACTAACAAATTCCGAGTTGAAACTGTATCACTTGCTCCACTGACATATAAGGATACACCTGGAGTAGGTGGCTTGTGATTATCAATCCAAGATGACTTGCCGCACATTGGAAGACCACACATTATGTAGACTGCGGTAACAAGTGAAGATCGATTCTGACTAGATAACGAATCCAGTTTCTCCAAAAAACTCAGAATAGCCTCAGAATCAGAGACTGCATTAGGCACTTCCAAAATAATCTTTGAAGTGATAATTCCTGATACCGCAGGAGTTAATGATTCAGCAAGAGCCGCCTTGAGATCTGCACGTAGGATTGCGTTCTGATTCTTCTGATGAGTTAGCTCTTGAAGGAGCTTAGCCTTCTCAACTTGCTTAGCAGGCTTTTCACTAGCCAACGCAAAGTAATATTGTACCCTGTCGATCAACTGATTATATGTGGTGCTAGCGCGCTCCCTTAGTAGGGCTAACTGCCCCTCCAACTCTTTCAGTCGATGATGTATTTCTTGAGTATTTTTGAGTGGCTTTTTGACACCCTCACTTGAATCCTTTGTATAAACCCCAGAATGAGTTGTTCCTTTTATGACTTCTCTGACCTTCACCCAGTCAGGATCATGCTTTTGATTGATTGTTGCACGACCGACACCGGATAATTTAGAAACTTCCATCACTGATAACTTTTTTCGGCCGTCGCTTTGGAGCGCTGAAATAGTCGCATACACCCGATTGAGGAGATCCTGCTTAGCCATGCGCCACCTGCTTTAGGAAATTATGTGCTTCATCCCCTACAACCTCGTGAAGTCGCTTAAAGGCTTCAGCGATACGCCTCTGCGAATACTCCTTCTGAGTCGCTCCACAGTACCTATGCTTAATCATATTATCGTGGAAAATTATCTCATTTTTTAATGATGGAACATTGGCCTCGACAAATGCAGCATATCTACAATTATATGGGTCACACGCAAACAAGTTTGGATGAAGCCTCGACCCAGGGCTATCATTCTTAGCATCACAAGGTGACTCGCTGGTAAGACCCGGCGTTCGCATACAGATTGCAAGATTCGTTCTATGCAGAAGCTTCACACCTTCATCAAGCAAAGAGGCGACATACTGACTTAAACTCTCTTTTCCCGCGTTTTGCAATTTAGCCCTGAGTATTGGAGAAGAATTAGCAGTCTTGGCCAACCTTTTGCCGCCAATGCCCCCAATTTGACCAGAAATTACACCTTGCAAAACCTCGACGAGAATTTCCGTATTTTCATCAATCAACGTAGCTTTGACTTCATCGTTCACGCCAGGTAAAGAAAGGATGTACCTTAACGTCATTTTTAAACTGCGGTGAGAAAAGAGGCATTTAATAATTTCAAGATTCCGCGAATCTTGATGAATTATATAAAGGGCAAGTGACTTCCGAAAACGATGTGGGTGTACTCTATAATCAATACCCAGGTTGTTTGCCACTCGATTGCAAGCTCGCTCTACCACAATGGACTGCGGAGTGTTTCCAAAACTAAACTTTGGTATCTTGACAAACAGATAGTCGTGATTACCGTAAGCACGAGCATCACGCCCTATTTCAATTATTACTTCAATTGCGTCAGCAGCAATTTTTGGGATAGGTATTGTCTTAATGTCGCCCTGTGACGAAATCGAAGTTTTGAAAACAGTATAAGTAAGCCAATAACCCTCAGACTTAAACGAAAGACAATCCACCTTAAGTCCAATGACCTCTGATCGGCGCATCCCAGTAAGGCATAGAAGAAGCACGATACACGCATCGATCAGAGAGACAACAACGCTAATCACAGCAGTTTGATTTATATACTCCCCCTCATCATTCTCATGCGTTCTTTCCTTGATTTCTATTCCCCACCAGGGAATACCGCTATCTAGTAACTTAGGTTTATAATCCCTAAATCTTTTAACTCCCTCAACGGACGCCGTTGACACGCCAAAATTTATCGCGGCAAGCTTTTCGGGGTTCTCAAAAGCGCCTACTATGGTTGGCGCAAAATTTTTATACAGCCAAAGGACGTCATCGCTATAGTTTTCAACAAACCCCACACAGTATCTAAATATTTCTGCATAGTCATCGAGCGGAATGGGTTCGAAAGGTCGACAGGACTCGTCGTATTCTCTTCTATATTTGGCGACAAGCTCTTTAGTTACGTATGAATCGTATAGTGAGTACTCTGGCGGAAGCATACCCATCGATGACACGCCCTGCCAGAAGGACATTAAGTAACAGAATTCCCACTTAATCCCAGATGTGGGCAGCGACTCTATATAGTGCTCCACACTCGACTTGGCCAAATCATTCACCGTCCTAAAATCTGGTGAATTTTCTGAACCTAAATATAGACCTTCGGCATGAAACAACCCTACGAGTCTTAATACTTTTGTTTTATCTGTCTCAAGAGATGTATAAGCATTAATACGACCACGAATTCCGAAATGCGGTACACGGTAAAATAGTAGCGCCCTAGCAATATTCACCCAATGTTCGTGTCCTACTCCACAAACATTCACGCCATACATATTCACATAGTCAAAATTGATACGTATGGGAGACCTATAAGGGGAGGGGTAATCCCCAAAATCCCAAACCGGATCGCCGAAAGAGCTTCTAGGACTTACCCTAATATAACTCCACTCGTTCTTATCAATTCTGGAAAGATTGAGTAAATTTACACTATCGCAAATGATCCCAAGTGAAGAGTCGCCACTCAGAACCTCATCATCTTCTTCAGTAGCGATAGGCTCTGACTCTTCCTCGTGACAACCCAGTCCATTCCTTATTTCTTCTAAAACGGCTTTTATTTGGTCACGTGTTGGAGTTGTCATGAGAGCCCTATCATTGTCAATGGCAGTGCAAAACCGTTATGTTCCGATCGATCTATTGCCTCAGCAACCTCAATCGGATCCCCCCAGCCCTCTAGAACCCCCTTCCACGCTAAATACTCAGCGCGATAGCTTTTCTCCCATTCTAAGGGATTTAACCGCTCCCTCAGACCGTCAAGGTCGGAAATTCTTCTTGCAATAAAAGGTAATGCTTCTTTGAAGATCACACACTGTGAGCATAACGGGCAACGATTGAAGTAGTTGCAAGGCGTATCCGTTCTAAGAAAACTTTCAGCGCCTGGCCAATCTGGTCGTCTTGAATTTAGACAACTTGCAATGAATGTCTGACCTTCCGGAGAAAGCAACTGTATTACCGAATCTTCAGAAGAATTCAGCCTACCGACTAATGGTGCAACAACTGATCGTAGTTCTTCTTTACTACCGCAGCGTAGAGTGGCTTCACGCAGCTCAACCAAAGACACATCTGTAAGAAGATTTGCTGAGTAACGCCTAAAATCTTCTTCATGCTTTCTCTGAATCTTCCTTAGACGCTCATTTAATATTTCTGCCGACCCCCAGTCACTATCATAATGATTCACTGTGGTATCGATATCCGAATGCCCCATCATTGCCGAAACTTCGTCTATATCTAAACCCTGTTCTCTCCGTCGAGTTTCGTAAGTAGTTCGAAGACGTTTCGTTTCAATTCTGGGGGATTTGGTATCCGTATCCAATTTTATGCGGTGGCGATGTAGAAACTCCGTTGATGCGTGCCCAAAATTCGTAGTGGTCACCGGCGTGCATAAGCGACCAAACTTATTCCACAGATTCTTCGAAATGACACACTGAAATAATTTACCCTTTAAATAATGAGGCGACGACAAATGCTTGGTTACTTCAGCGGCAACAAAGCGCAAGATCTGATACGTGCCAAACTTATCTCGCTTGTTTGATCTATGCATTTGGCTTTTGTCTGACCGTCCCTTGTACCCATAAATAATCACATAGTCATCATCCAAAAGGTCCTCCTCAATATGGTCGTCTAGGTTATCGCTTATCGATACCACAACCTCAAAGTTCCAGCCCGTCTGCAACATCACGAAGAGAAAGAATGGGAATATAGTTCCCATTGTGAAGGCTACTCTGCTGATGTATGCCATTTGACCTACTTCATAGGGTAGGTGCTCTGGCCCAACCCTCATATACATCAAGGCCGACCGTAATTTTTTTTCCAGCGTAGAATATTTTTTGTTTGTTCCGTGAGCGGTGTTTTTACTCCACTCTGTGGAAAAGAGATGTCCAGCTTCCTCGAAGCTCACTTGCATAGGCCAATCTGGATAAAGTCTTCCTACATTTGCAGTTGCAATTCGCCCAGATTCTTCTCGATCACAGCCATACACCATTCCCCGTTCACTGACCTCAGTACCAACTACAGGGCGACCTTTAGCCGCCAGTTCATGGGCGCGGGCTCGGTAAATGCCCAGAAACTTCTCTATACTTATTCCATTTGCCCGTATGTATTCTTTAACATCTCCAGTGGAGCGTATAACCCACTCAAACCCTTTAATGTGTGTCGCCTTGATTGACCCGTTGGATCTTTTAGTTTGCTCTTTTACAACCAGATCAAACATCAGGTTTTCTAATGAAAGATCGTATGCCAGAATTGGCTTCCCGCCTTCCACTACACCGTTGTAACTCTCCATCCACTTCATAATAAACTTAATATCGATCAGGCATCCCTCCACAAGCTTATTATGAATCTCCCTGCTGTATCCTTCTGTTACTTGCTCGTTCATCCCCGGTCCAGTCGGCCATTCAAACCCTTTGCCGACCCAGCTCTGCCCTTTATATTTATTCTTCAACGAAAGGAAGATATTTTTTAATGCGCCGTATCTTTTTCTATTTACGGTGCGACCTGGATACGAACGAATTAGAAATGACCTAAAATTCACGCATACCTGCCCATCGACATCAGCAACACCTTTGACTGATTTATTGATCGGCTCAGCGCTATTAAGAAACAGCACAAACTCTTGAATTGAGTAATAGATGTCTTGATGGGATTGATATGTGATCAATCTCTTTGCGGAATGGAGCTGCGCACCTATAAGTAACTGCTGGACAATTAATTTATGGTGCGGATACTCAGTGACAAGATCTGTGAAGTCACGGACGTATTCCCTTGTGCCAGTAGTCTTGTTTCGGACAAGCAACCCTTGAGCTGAAACATCGACTTGTCCCCTAGCAGTGCTTCTTTCTTGAATCGCTTGGGGGGTGTTTTCTGGGAGCTTTCGCTGGAGGGTCGGTCGTTCTCGCGACTCAAGTGCAGACTTGGAGAAAGGCTTGCGTGGCATCTGATGTCCATTTGGATGGGTCTATAGCCAGCAATATCAAGGATAGCTAGACACTCTGGCCATACATTTCTTTGTCAACGATAACGTGCTCGCAGCCGCGGTAGGGATTCACCGAGCGGTCGAAGCCGACGTCCGGCGAGTTGTTGCGGGTGATCGCCGTCTTCGCCTGCTCCTTGCGCACTTCGGTGGCGCGACTTGGCGGTGTTTCGTCCTGATACCAGCCGTCTTCTTCGTGCTGCGAGCGGGTTGGCGCATAGCGGTTATGCGGATTGCTGGCGGTGCCACGGCCACGTGGCGGCAGGCTGACGGACATGCTCGGACTCCAAAATATACTGTATAAAAATACAGTTATTTGGCGCCCGAGCAAGTCCTTCTATCGCGGTGTCGATCAGACGGCCGCGGTCTGCGGTGCCTCCTCGCGTTTGGCGTAACGCTGTGCCAGCACCGCGCAGACCATCAACTGGATCTGGTGGAACAGCATCAGCGGCAGGATCAGCACGCCGATGGCGCTGCCGGCGAACAGCACCTGTGCCATCGGCACGCCGGTGGCCAGGCTCTTTTTCGAGCCACAGAAGAGGATGGTGATGCGGTCTTCCAGGCTGAAGCCCATCCATTTGCCCAGCAGGTGGGTCAACACCAGGGCCAGCGCCAACAACACGCAGCAGGCGGCAATCACCAGCAGCAGAGTGGCCAGCGGTACCTGCTGCCACAGGCCGCCGATCACCGCGGCGCTGAAGGCGGTGTAGACCACCAGCAGGATCGAGCTCTGGTCGACGTATTTCAGCCAGCTCTTGTTCTGGTTGACCCAACCGCCGATCCAGCGCTGAGCGATCTGGCCGAGAACGAACGGCAGCAGCAACTGCAGGCTGATCTTGCCAATGGCGTCGAGGGTCGAGCCGTTGTCGCCGTGCACGCCCATCAGCAAGGCCACCAGCAGCGGGGTGAGGAAGATACCCAGCAGGCTGGAGGCTGCAGCGCTGCAGATCGCCGCTGGAATGTTGCCGCGCGCCAGCGAGGTGAAGGCGATGGCCGATTGCACGGTGGCCGGCAGGGCGCACAGGTAGAGCATGCCCAGGTACAGCTCTTTGCCCAGCAGCGGCTCTAGTGCTGGCTTGAGTGCCAGGCCGAGCAGCGGGAAGAGGATGAAGGTGCAGGCGAACACTAGCAGGTGCAGACGCCAGTGCCCGGCGCCAGCAAGAATCGCCTGGCGCGACAGCTTGGCGCCGTGCATGAAGAACAGCAGGGCGATGGCCAGGTTGGTAATCCACTCGAAGATCGTGGCGATCTGGCCGCTGGCAGGCAGCAACGTGGCGGCGAGTACCACGGCGAGCAGGGTCAGGGTGAAATTATCGGGCAGCAGGCGGCGCAGGAACATGGCGAATCTCGGACTTGCGATACAGGAGGGCGCCAGACTATCGTCATCGAAAATTTCCGGCTAACGCTAAAGAGCCAGCAAGTGTCGACAAACAGACAGTCCGCCACCCTGCATCGCAGCCTGCCCGAGCTGATGAACCTGCCTCGGCCGCTGTATGGCCGCACCGAATCGCTGACCAACCGCGCCCTGACCTTTCGCCATACGCACCCTTGGGTGCAACTGTCCTACGCCATCTCCGGTGTACTCGAGGTGCAGACTCTTGGCGCCCGTTTCGTCGCCCCGCCGCAGCGCGCGGTGTGGGTGCCGGCAGGTGTCGAGCACCAGGTGTTCAGCTCGCCGCGTACCGAGATGCGCAGTCTGTACATCGACGGCAGCGCGGTGCCTTGGGGGCCGGCCGAATGCCGAGTGCTGGCGGTCAGCCCGCTACTGCGCGAGCTGATTCGCGGCTTCAGTGCGTTACCGGCCGAGTATGACGAGCAGGGTGCACCAGGCAGGCTGGCTGCGGTGTTGCTGGACGAATTGCGCGCTGCACCGGACGTGGCGCTGATGCTGCCGTTGCCGCAAGACGCGCGGCTGCGCGAGGTGTGTCAGGGGCTGGAGGATGCGACGCTGCGTCAGCTGGGGCTGGGCGAATGGGGCGAGCGCCTGGGGGTGTCGGAAAAGACCCTGAGCCGGCTGTTCCTGCGTGAGACGGGCCTGAGCTTTCGCGTGTGGCGCCAGCGCCAGCGCCTGCTCGATGCGCTCACCCCGCTGGAGCAGGGCGAGCGTGTCACTGATGTGGCGCTGGCCTGTGGCTACGACTCGTTATCGGCGTTTATCGCTGCCTTTCGCCGCCAGTTCGGTGCGACGCCTGGGGAGTTTTTCCGCGAGTAAAGTCATGCGGGTGCAACTCGCCTGCAGCATCGGCGCTCGGCACCGCTAACCCACCCGAGAATGCCCGGACTAGGTGGGCTCGCTCGGCTTCTTCAGCTTCGGATTGGGAAAGAACTGCACCGCCTGCACGTTGGGGTCGGCAGCCTTGGGCTTCAGGCCGCTGACGTTGACCCGCGTGGGAATCTCCTCGGGCACCGAGTTGCCGCGTGCGTCGAGGGTGTCGGCATAGCCGCACTTGACGCATTCGCGGTGCGGCACGCCGTCGACGCTCCACATCTTGATGCTGTCGGTCTCGCTGCACGCCGGGCACACGGCGCCGGCGATGAAGCGTTTTGGCGTGCTGTTCACCGGGGCTTCGCTCATGCGGCCTCCTGGCTCAGGCCGAGGTGACGTAGCAGGGCGTCGATGCTCGGTTCACGACCGCGGAAGTCGACGAACAGCACCATCGGCGCCTGCGAGCCGCCACGGGCGAGGATAGCTTCGCGGAAGGCGCGGCCGGTATCGGCGTTGAACACGCCTTCTTCCTCGAACTTCGAGAAGGCATCGGCGCTGAGCACTTCGGCCCACTTGTAGCTGTAGTAACCGGCCGCATAGCCACCGGCGAAGATATGCGCAAAGCCGTTGGCGAAGCGGTTGTAGGCTGGCGGGCGCAGTACCGAGACCTCGGCGCGCACCCCTTCGAGCACGTCGAGCACGCTGCGGCCGTCGCCGTGGGTGGCGTGCAGTTCGAAGTCGAATAGGGAGAACTCCAGCTGGCGCACCATCATCAGCCCGGACTGGAAGTTCTTCGCCGCCAGCATCTTGTCCAGCATGGCCTGTGGCAGCGCCTCGCCGGTTTCATAGTGGCCGGAGATCAGCGCCAGGCCTTCCGGTTCCCAGCACCAGTTCTCCATGAACTGGCTCGGCAGCTCGACCGCGTCCCAGGCCACGCCGTTGATGCCCGAGGCGCCGGCGTGCTCGACGCGGGTCAGCAGGTGATGCAGGCCGTGGCCGAACTCGTGGAACAGGGTGGTGACCTCGTCGTGGGTCAGCAGCGCCGGCTTGCCGCCGACCGGCGGGGTGAAGTTGCACACCAGGTTGGCCACCGGGGCGATCAGCTTGCCCTGGGCGTCGCGGCGCTTGTCGCGGGCGCCATCCATCCAGGCACCGCCGCGCTTGTTGGCGCGAGCGTAGAGGTCGAAGAAGAAGCGCCCGACGTGCTGGCCGTTTTCGGTGATCTCGAACAGGCGCACGTCCGGATGCCAGGTGTCGAAATCTTTCAGTTCACGAATCTCGATACCGTAGAGCTTCTGCACGATGGCGAACAGGCCGGTGAGCACCTTGTCCACCGGGAACCAGGCGCGCACTTCTTCCTGGGAGATGCTGTAGCGCTGCTGGCGCAGGCGCTCGCTGTAGTAGCCGACGTCCCAGCTTTGCAGGTCATCCAGGCCTTGCTCGGTGGCGAAGGCCTTGAGCTCGGCGAGATCCTGCTCGGCGAAGGGCTTGCTGCGTACAGCCAGGTCGCGCAGGAAGCTCAGCACCTGCTCGGTGGTTTCGGCCATTTTGCTGGCCAGGCTCAGCTCGCTGTAATTGGCGAAACCGAGCAGGCGCGCCAGCTCCTGACGCAGGTCGAGAATCTCGGCCATCAGCGGGCCGTTATCGTTCTGCCCGGCATTCGGGCCCTGGTCGGAGGCGCGGGTGCAGTAGGCGGCGTACACCTCTTCGCGAAGCGCGCGGTCGTCGGCGTAGGTCATCACTGCGTAGTAGCTGGGGAACTCCAGGGTGATCAGCCAGCCGTCCAGGCCCTTGGCCTCGGCGGCCTGCTTCATCTGCGCCTTGGCCGAGTCGGTCAGGCCGTTCAGGCGCGCTTCGTCAGTAATGTGCTTGGTCCAGGCCTGGGTGGCGTCGAGCAGCTGGTTGGAGAATTTGCTAGTCAGCTCGGACAGGCGCATCTGGATTTCGCCGTAGCGCTTTTGCTGCTCGGCCGGCAGGTCTATGCCGCTCAAGCGGAAGTCACGCAGCGCGTGTTCGAGGATGGTCTTCTGCGCCACGTCGAAATTGGCCGCAGCCGGGCTCTTGGCCAGTGCGTCATAGGCCTCGAACAGCGGCTTGTTCTGGCCCATTTCCGTCCAGTATTCCGACAGTTTTGGCAGGCAGGCCTCATAGGCCGCGCGCAGTTCAGGGCTGTTGCAAACCGCGTTGAGGTGGCTCACCGGGCTCCAGGCGCGGCCCAGGCGCGCGCCCAGCTCGTCCAGCGCCAGCACTAGGCCATCCCAGCTCGGATTGGTCTGCTGCTGTTCAAGCAGCTTGGTGATGGCCGTGCGGCTGTCGGCCAGGATCTGGTCGACGGCGGGCTCGACGTGCTCCGGTTTGATCTGCGAGTAGGGCGGCAGGTCGAAGTCTTGCAGCAGGGGATTGTTCGCGGTCACGACGAGGCACCTGTGGCGAATGAATGTGGGGTTGCGGCGCAGAGCGGCAATTTTTCTGGCGCGATTACAACCGACATGGGGGTGATCTTAATTAGAATCAAGCTTTCCCGCAGCCCAGGAGATTTCTATCGTGGCGATTCGTACTTACCAACAAGCCACTCCACAGCTTGGCGAACGGGCTTTCGTCGATGCCAGCGCCGTGGTCATCGGTGACGTCGAACTGGGTGAGGACAGCTCGGTCTGGCCGATGACCGTGATCCGTGGCGACATGCACCGCATCCGCATAGGCGCGCGCACCAGCGTGCAGGACGGCAGCGTGCTGCACATCACCCACGCCGGGACGTTCAACCCCGATGGTTACCCGCTGATCATCGGTGACGAAGTGACCGTCGGGCACAAGGTCACCCTGCATGGCTGCACCCTAGGCAACCGGATTCTGGTCGGCATGGGCAGCATCGTCATGGATGGCGCGGTTGTCGAGGACGAAGTGATCATCGGCGCAGGCTCAGTGGTGCCGCCGGGCAAACGCCTGGAAAGCGGCTATCTCTACGTCGGCAGCCCGGTGAAACAGGCCCGCCCGCTGACTGACAAGGAACGCAACTTCTTCAGCTACACGGCCGGCAACTACGTGAAACTCAAGGATCTGCACCTGGCTGAAGGCTACGACCAGTGAGCGATGAACTGATCATCCGGCCCATCGAGGCAGCCGATTTCGACCAGGTCTGGGCGATCATCCGTGACGTGGTGCAGGCGCAGGAAACCTACGCCTTCGACCCGAACATGGATCGCGAAACAGCCTGGAAAACTTGGGTTGAACTGCCCCGCGCGACCTTCGTTGCCGAGCAGGGCGGGCAGGTTCTCGGTACCTACTACATCAAGGCTAATGCAGCTGGGCCGGGTGACCACGTATGCAACTGCGGCTATATGACCGCCCCGGCCGCCCGTGGCCGCGGCATCGCCAGCCGGCTCTGCGCTCATTCGCTGGACGTGGCACGTGAGCTGGGTTTCAGCGCCATGCAGTTCAACAGCGTGGTGGCCACCAACGAGGTCGCGGTGGCGCTGTGGCAGAAACATGGCTTCGCGATAGTCGGCACCTTGCCCAAGGCCTACCGCCACGCCCGGCATGGGTTGGTGGATTGCCATGTGATGTTTCGTAGTTTGCTGGACTGAGCGCTTTGCAGCCGCCCGGATGAGTAGCCTGGGTTAAGCACCGCAAAACTCGGGAAACGCTGCCGCGGGGATCGCTTCGCTCCACCCAGGCTACAGGCCTGACGCCAAACATCGACACGAACGGTAGGGCGGGTTCAGGAGCGAAGCGAACAGCCCGCCGGGAGCTGCCTATTCGGCAGTGAGGTAGGCACGATAGCCGGCAAACTTGCATCGCTCAAGGTATGGCGGGATTCGGTGGTGCTTGACCCTTTTTTTCGTCATCCGGCAACTCATTGATTTTTAAAAGACGATTTGTCCGTCGTAGAAAAATGGGTATGGGCATGCCTTGTAGGTGCTGACCGTTGTCTGGCCATACCGCACAGTTCTGCCATCTCGAGCTATTGTCCTGCTGGGAGGGGCGGTACTCTCGCGTTTCGATGGATTCAGACCTCGACAGGGAGTACCTCATGAGCCAAGCTAATCCCTTCGAACCTTTGCCGGCTGCGGCAGTGAATTCCAGTCCGGGCGAGTGGCCGGCATTGCCGCGCCACGTGGCTTGCGTTGCCTTGGCGGTCGGGGTGATCGGCATTGTCATCACATTGATTACTTGGGGGCGGATCGATGAGGTCGACTACGTCAGTTTGTTGCGTCAATCGGTGTCGTTCTGGCTGAGTCACCTGCTGCTGTCGGCGTTGGCCGCTTACTGGTTGACGTTGGCCTATCTGGAGCGCAACGGCCTGGCGGACTACCCGCAATCCGCGTCGCTTATGTTGGCCTATGGCGTGGCCTGGTTCCTGGTGTCCTGGGCGCTGGGGTATGTCCTGAGCTACCTGCACATGGGGCTTTACGAGCATTTCGATCATTACGGCGCTGGCGGCCTGCTCAGTGTTGGGTTGTGGTGGCTGGTCGGTCTGTTGCGTTTTACCGTGGAGGCGTTGTTGACGTTGTGGCTGGTGCTGCATCTGTTTCGCCACCAGGCCAGGCCGGCAGAGGCTGCCTTGCCGGTGTCGGCGACCACGCTGGCCTGGTGTTTTGCGTTGGGCATGGTGGTGGTCAACCTACAGTTGAATGCACTGGTGACACGCCTGTCGATGGGCGGTATGGCAAATGAGGTGCTCGACGGCTGGGCGGGGTTGAGCGGGCTGGTCAGCGCCGGCTTGTCCCTGCTGGTCGCCTTCTTCGCCGCACGTTCGGTGTTGCCGTCGCAGATGCTGGGGTTCAAGGGTGGTCGGCTGGCGCTGGCCTGTCTGATTACCTTTGCCTTGTGGTTCTGCAGCGGGATGCTGGGCATGATCCTGGTGCTGGCAGCGCTTTGGTTCGGTTTCGCGGGTAGCCTCGTGTTGCTGGGGCTGTTCGCTTTGCTGCAGCTGGCGCTGCTCTGGCCGTTCACTCGGCTGGGGCTGCGCTGGGGTTATCGGGTGCATGCCTGAGCGTGAAGTGGGCGCTGAAGGCGGGTATCCTTCGCCACCGTTCCAGCTGCGAATAGGCGCCCGCCATGCATCACTCCACCATTCTCTTCGACCTCGACGGCACCCTGACCGACCCGCGTGAGGGCATCACCCGTTCGGTGCAGTACGCGTTGGCCAAGCTGGGTATCGACGAGCCGGACCTGACCGCGCTGGAGCATTTCATCGGCCCGCCCTTGTTGCAGTGCTTCATGGCCACCTACGCGCTGGATGAGGCCACCGGCTGGCAGGCGGTCAATCACTACCGCGAGCGCTTCCGGGTGACCGGGCTGTACGAGAATCGTGTGTTCGATGGCGTAGAGACGCTGCTCGAGGCTCTGGTGGCGCAGGGCCGCACGCTGTATATCGCGACCAGCAAACCGACGGTGTTCGCCGAGGAAATAGCCCGGCACTTCGGCTTCGATCGCTACTTCACGCGCATCTATGGCAGTGAGCTGGATGGCACCCGCACCAACAAGGTGGAGCTGCTGGCACATCTGTTGGAGTCGGAACGACTGGCGCCCGGCTCGACGCTGATGATCGGCGACCGCAAGCATGACCTGATCGGCGCGCGCAGCAATGGCTTGCAGGCGGTGGCGGTCGGTTACGGATTCGGTAGTCGTGAGGAGTTGCTCGGCGAGGCGCCGGACTTTCACTTCGAGACGCTGGAAGAAATGCGCCAGGCCTTCATCTGCTGAAACTGTAGGAGCGAGCTCTGCTCGCGAATGAAAGCGAAAGCTGCGCGAGCAAGCTCGCTCCTACAGGGGTGTATCAGCCGTTGCGCTGATAGACGATCTTCTTGGTGCCGCCGTCGCAGCTGCCGACGACCATGCTCTGATCCTGAACTTCGGCGTTGGGCACGATTTCCAGGGTGTAGCTGGGCACGTTGTTGGCCTGAATCTTCACTTCGATTTCCTGCTTGAGTTCTTCGCAGGGCTTGGGCGCGGCCAGCGCACCGCCAGTAAGGAGCATCAGGGCCAGGGCGGGAATCAGTCGTTGCATCGCTTGTACCTCCGGTGTTGGGCGAAAACCTGAGTAGGTTGGACTGGCAATGTGCCAATCAGTTCTAGTCGTCATGCATCAGGCTCTGCAACGCGGCCCGACGATCTGCCTGCGGCAACCGACCGAGTGCTGCCACTGCGGCATAAAACGCGCGCCAGTCTCGGTCTTCCTGGGCGAACAGTGTCGCGAAAGCCGGCACCCATTGATCGTAGAGGCCAAAGGGCAGCAGCTTGGCGTTGTTCAACGGGCTTTCTATCCAGGTGTCATAGCGACCCTGGCCGCCCCATTCGCGCTGGCGCAATGCGCGGTAGTCGCGGCGCAGGCGCTCGAACTCGGCCTGTTTGGCGATGCGCATGTCTGACTCCGGCAGGTCGCTGGCGTAGAGCTGTTGCAGGCGTTCGCGGCTGACCAGCACCAGCTCGATGAACTGCTGGCGCTGACGGTCGTCAGTGGCGGCCGGCGTCTCCCCGCGGCTGGCGTGCCACTGACGCAGCCCTTCGCGCTCGACGAAGGTGGCGAAGGACTCGTTGAAGGCCGTATCGCCCGGCAGGTAGTACTGCTGGTGCGCCAACTCGTGGAATATCACCGCGATGAAGCGTTCGTCGCTCCAGCGCAGCATGGTGTTGAGCAGTGGGTCATCGAACCAGCCCAGGGTGGAGTAGGCCTCGACGCCGCCTATGTAGGTGTCCAGGCCCTCTTGGCGCAGTAGCGCGGCAGCACCGCGGGCGCGACCCTGCTGGTAGTAGCCGCGGTAGGCGACGCAACCGGCGATGGGGAAGCAATGCAGCTCGGGGTCGAGGGAAAACTCCGGCGTGGCGAAGACATTCCACACCACGAAGGGACGCTCTAGGTTGGCGTACAGGCGATAGCTGCGGTTCTCGGGCAGTTGCAGCTGCGCGCTGGCAAAGTCCCGCGCCTGCTGGCTCAGCGTCAGGCGCCTGGCCAGGTCGGGGTCTGTCGCAGGGTTGCTTAGCAGCCGTTCGACTGGCTGGCGCGCCTGCAGCAAGTGCCATTGGCCCTGGCCAAGATGGGCGTAGTAATCGAGGGTCGAGCAGCCGCCCAGCAGCAGGGCGAGCAGGGGAACCGCGTAGCGGCGCAGCAGGTCTTTAGGGAAGGCGTTGGGCATGTCGTCACGCTAGCTGATCGCAGGGGTTGTCTCCAGCCCCACTGGTTCGAATACGTCCGTTTCGCCTCGGTTTTGCCTGCCTTCCGATGTAGGCTGGTGCTTGAACCCTACCGTGGAGGTCGCCATGCGCGCCCTGTTTCTCGCTCCCGCCATGATGATGCTCGGGGCCTGTGCTTCTCCGCTGCCCAAACCGGACCCGCAGCAGGCCTGGGTCGAACTGTATTCCAGCGCCGATACCTTGCTGATGGCCGACCGCCTGGACGGCAAGCGCTGGCCGGATGGCCGCTACTTCCAGGTGACGCCCGGCAAGCATGAGCTGGAAACGCGCTTTCAGTTCGAGGTGCGTAGCGGTGGCTCGATAGGTATGCAGAGCGAGCCATTGCGCATGACCTGCGAGATTCGCCTGCGTTACGACGACTTTGCGGCCGGCCAGCGCTACCGCGTCGAGGCACGCCAACAGCTGATGAAGGCGCAGGCCTGGCTGTATGACGAGCAGCGCAATGTACTGGCGCGGGGTGAGGTCATGCGTTGTGGGACAGCCATCTAGGCCAGGGCTGTTGCGCACGGCGCACGCCGCTGATGATCGGGTGCGCCGCCGCTGCGAGGTCAGGCTTCGAGTATGCCTTCTAGGGTGATCGTGGCCTTCAGTACCTTGGAGACTGGGCAGCCGGTCTTGGCCGCTTCCACCGCTTTCTCGAAGGCAGCGCGATCTGCACCTGGAATTTTCGCGCGCAGCGTCAGGTGCACGGTACTGATTTCGAAGCCGCCTTCCCCCTTCTCCAGGGTCACTTGCGCCTTGGTGTCGATGCTCTCGGCAGTCATGCCAGCGTCACCCAGCTCTTTGGACAGTGCCATGGAAAAGCAGCCTGCATGAGCGGCGCCGATCAGCTCTTCGGGATTGGTGCCTGGCTTGTCCTCGAAGCGGGTGTTGAAGCCATAAGGCGATTCCTTGAGGGCACCACTTTCAGTGGAGATGGTGCCTTTGCCGTCCTTGATACCACCTTGCCAGTGGGCTGAAGCTGTCTTCTTCATGTGCGTCTCCCATCGTATGAACGGGGCCACCGGTCTGGCGGCCTGTTCTGATTCAGAGGGCGGTAACGCACACAAAGTTCGCCCTCAACTGTTCTGCAGCTCGGCGAGGATATCGAAGGCGTGCAGGCGGTCGGCGAAGTCGTACATGTCGCAGGTGAAGATCAGTTCGTCCGCTTCGGTTTGCTCCAGCAACTGTTCCAGGCGTTGGCGGACGGTCTGCGGCCCGCCGATGGCGGCCAGGCCGAAGAACTCACCGACGGCCTGGCGCTCGTGCGGCAGCCATAGGCCGTCCATGTTTGGCACCGGCTTGCGCTGCACCATGCTCTGGCCACGGATCAGCGCAAGGATGCGCTGGAACGCGGAGGTGGCCAGGTACTGTGCCTGCTCGTCGCTATCGGCTGCCAGCAGCGGCACGCCGAGCATCACGTAAGGCTTGTCCAGCACTGCCGAAGGGCGGAAGTGGTTACGGTAGGTGCGCACTGCCTCATGCATGTAGCGCGGTGCGAAGTGCGAGGCGAAGGCGTAAGGCAAGCCTTTCATGCCGGCCAATTGAGCGCTGAACAGGCTGGAACCGAGCAACCAGATCGGCACATTGGTCCCTGCACCAGGCATGGCGATCACCCGCTGTCCTTCCTGGCGTGGGCCGAGGTAGGCCTGTAGTTCTTCGACGTCATTGGGGAAGTCGTCGGCGCTGCCATCACGGCTACGGCGCAGGGCATGGGCGGTGTACTGATCGGCGCCGGGCGCGCGGCCCAGGCCCAGCTCGATCCGCCCAGGGTAGAGCGTGGCCAGGGTGCCGAACTGTTCGGCGATCACCAGCGGCGCATGGTTGGGCAGCATCACCCCGCCGGAACCAAGACGGATCTTCGAGGTGCCGGCGGCCAGGTAGCCGAGCAGCACGGAGGTAGCGGAGCTGGCGATGCCGTCCATGTTGTGGTGTTCGGCCACCCAGAATCTTTCGAAGCCGAGACTCTCGACATGGCGGGCCAGCGCCAGCGAATTGTGCAGGGCTTGAGCGGCATCACCATCGTCGCGAATCGGTGCCAAGTCGAGGGTGGAGAGCTTGATGGAGGCCAGTCGGCTCATAGGGAGTCTCCTCGTTGCGTGGCCAGCTACTCTAACCTCTCCGGTTCAGGCTGCGCACGCCAGGCGCAGGCATAGTCATCATCGACGCAGGTGATGTGCTGATACCGTGGCAGGCTGTTCGCGGCGCGGACGGCCTGGCCATGATGGAGCCATATGGCCCGCGGATAGCCGTGTTGGCGAACGAGCCTGCGACTCAGCCAGCGGCGTGCTGGGTGCGGTACTCGCCAGGCGTCAGGCCGGTCCATTGGCGGAAGGCACGGAAGAACACACTGGGCTCGGGGTAGCCCAGCAGCAAGGCGATTTCCGTCGCTGGCAGGCGGCCGTCGCGCAGGTGTTGCTCGGCCAGTTGGCGGCGTGTGTCGGCCAGCAGTTGCTGGTAGCTACAGCCCTCTTCGGCCAACCTTCGCTGCAGGGTGCGTTCGCTCAGGTTTAGCGTACGGGCCAGTTCGGCATGATCGGGCTCACCATGCGCGAGTTGCTCGCCGATTTGGCCGATAACCCGCGCGCTTAGGCTTGCGCTCGGCAAGCGGGCGAGCAGCGTTTCGGCATGCTGACGCAGCAGTTGCTGCAGCGGCAGGTTGGCCTGGATCAGGGGCTTCTGGCACAGCGCGCGGGGCAGGGCGATAGCCCGCGCCTCACATAAGCGGTTACGACCGATTGACCAACAAGGCGTGCATATTCGCCGCAAGCGGTTAGACTTCCCACCCGGACGTCGCTCACAAGGCACGCTCGCTCAAAACAACAGAAAAAAGGAGATATCCCATGAAAGGCAAATCCTTGGCATGGGTCCTGTCCGCCGCGCTCGCGGGTACTGCCCTGAGTGGCATGGCACAGGCCGAAGAGAAATTCGTCACCATCGGCACCGGCGGCCAGACAGGCGTCTATTACGTTGCCGGCCAGTCCATCTGCCGCTTCCTCAACCGTGGCTCGGCTGAGCACGGTATTAAGTGCAACGCGCCAGCCAGTGGCGGCGGTGTGGCCAACGTCAATGGCATTCGCAGCGGCGAATTCAACTTCGGCATCATGCAGTCTGACCACCAGTTCAAGGCCCTTAACGGCGCTGCGCCGTTCGAAGCCGAAGGTGCAATGAGCGACATCCGCGCGGTGTTCTCGCTGCAGAGCGAAGTGTTCACCGTCCTCGCCCGTCGTAGCGCCAACATCGCCAGCTTCGATGATCTTAAAGGCAAGCGCGTCAACGTCGGCAACCCGGGTTCCGGTCAGCGTGACACCCTGGAAGAGATCATGGCTGTCAAAGGCTGGGATCGCTCCGCCTTTGCCCTGGCTGCCGAGCTGAAGCCGGCTGAACAGGCCAGTGCTCTGGGCGACAACAACATCGACGCCATGACCTACTTCGTCGGTCATCCCAACGGCGCGATCCAGGAAGCCACCACCACCACCGACGCCGTTCTGGTTCCGGTGACCGGCGCCGAGATCGACAAGCTGCTGGCCGAGAAGACCTACTACACCAAGGCCGACATCCCTGGCGGTCTGTACAAGGGCAACGATCAGCCGACTCCGTCCATCGGCGGCAAGGCCGTGCTGTCCACCAGCGCCAAGGCTGACCCGGAAGTGGTCTACCAGCTGGTCAAGTCGGTGTTCGACAACATCGATCGCTTCAAGCGTCTGCACCCGGCCTTCGCTGACCTGAAGGAAGAGGACATGATCAAGGTCGGCCTGACTGCTCCGCTGCACGAAGGCGCCGAGCGCTACTACAAAGAGCGCGGCTGGCTGTAAGCCTCGAGCTCTGCCGGTCGATCCGCCGGAGCCCGTGGTTGATGCGCAGCATGCGCGTCGCCCGATTCGCTTCTAGTGTCAAGCAAACCCGTAGACTCCGGTCTGCGGGTTTTGCCGTTTTCGATTACTCAAATGCAGGTTCGCCCCATGCATGACAAGCAACTTTCCACCGAGGAACTGATCGCCCAGGATGTCGGCGCGCGTTCGCCCGCAGGCCTGATGGCCAAGGTGATCGCCGGCCTGGCCCTGCTCTGGTCGCTGTTCCAGTTGTGGATCGCCTCGCCACTGCCGTTCATCTTCGGCGTTGGTGTACTCAACGATACCCAGACCCGCGCCATTCACCTGGCGTTCGCCTTGCTGCTGGCTTTCCTCGCCTATCCGGCATTCAAGAGGTCGCCACGTGATCGCGTGCCGCTGCTGGATATCGCCCTTGGCCTGGTCGCCGCTGCCAGTGCCGCCTATCTGTTTATCTTCTACCAGCAGCTGGCGATGCGCCCTGGCAGCCTGACCACGGGCGACCTGGTCACTGCCTGCATCGGTATCCCACTGCTGCTGGAAGCCACGCGCCGTGCGCTTGGCCCACCCCTGGCGATCATCGCCCTGGTGTTTCTCGTCTACAGTCTGGCCGGCCCCTATATGCCTGGCCTGCTGGCGCATCGCGGGGTCAGCTTCAACGCGCTGGCCAACCACCAGTGGATTACCACCGAGGGCGTGTTCGGTATAGCCCTGGGCGTATCCACCAGCTTCGTGTTCCTCTTCGTATTGTTCGGCGCGTTGCTTGAGCGAGCCGGCGCTGGCCATTACTTCATCCAGCTGGCGTTCAGCCTGCTCGGCCACTTCCGTGGTGGCCCGGCCAAGGCAGCGGTGCTGGCTTCCGGCCTGACCGGGATGATCTCCGGCTCGTCGATTGCCAACGTGGTGACCACCGGCACCTTCACCATTCCGATGATGAAGCGCACCGGCTTCTCCTCGGAGAAGGCCGGCGCGGTCGAAGTGGCCTCCTCGGTCAACGGCCAGATCATGCCGCCGGTAATGGGGGCTGCGGCCTTCCTGATGGTCGAATACATCGGCATGCCCTATGTCGAGATCATCAAGCATGCCTTCCTGCCTGCCGCGATTTCCTACATCGCGCTGCTCTACATCGTCCACCTCGAGGCGCTCAAGCTCGGCCTGCAACCCATTGGCGGCCATCAGCCCAAGCCCTGGCTGCGTCGCCTGACCGGCTTCGCCTTCGGTGCAGCGCTGATCAGTGGCCTTTCGCTGGCGGTCTACTACGGCCTCGGCTGGCTCAAGCCGGCGCTCGGCGAATATGCCCTGCCGGTGATCGGCGTTCTGCTCGCGGTGGTCTACCTGGCGCTGCTGAAAGTCGCCGCCAGTGTGCCGGTACTGCCGCCGGAAGACCCCAACGCACCGCTGGAAGAGCTGCCGCAGACCCGCGCCGTGCTGCTCTCGGGCCTGCACTTCCTGCTGCCGGTGGTGGTGCTGGTCTGGTGCCTGATGATCGAGCGCCTGTCCCCCGGCCTGTCGGCCTTCTGGGGCAGC
Organism: Pseudomonas sp. NY15364; assembly: GCF_048068235.1. Lineage (NCBI taxonomy): Bacteria > Pseudomonadati > Pseudomonadota > Gammaproteobacteria > Pseudomonadales > Pseudomonadaceae > Pseudomonas > Pseudomonas sp. NY15364. The sequence goes on from NZ_JBLUPX010000002.1 coordinate 225,592, forward strand.
GTGATGCTGATCATCATCCTGCTCACCCAGCGCCCGCTGCTGAGCTGGATGCGTCGCGATGGCAGTCATGACCATGGCCGTTTCATCGATGGCGTGATCGACCTGCGTGAAGGCCTGATCGCCGGCGCCCGCAACATGATCGGCATCGGTATCGCCACCGCGGCGGCCGGTGTCATCGTCGGTGCGGTTTCGCAGACGGGTGTTGGCCTGGTGTTGGCCGATCTGGTCGAGCTGCTGTCGATGGGCAACCTGCTGCTGATGCTGGTCCTGGTTGCGGTGTTCAGCCTGATCCTCGGCATGGGCCTGCCGACCACCGCCAACTACATCGTGGTGTCCAGCCTGCTGGCGCCGGTGGTGGTGGCGCTGGGGCAGCAGAACGGCTTGATCGTGCCGCTGATCGCGGTGCACCTGTTCGTCTTCTACTTCGGCATCATGGCCGACGTGACTCCGCCGGTGGGGTTGGCCTCGTTCGCTGCCGCTGCGGTGTCCAAGGGCGACCCGATCAAGACCGGTATCGTGGCGTTCTTCTACAGCCTGCGTACCGCTGCGCTGCCGTTCCTGTTCATCTTCAACACCGACCTGCTGCTGATCGATGTCGACTTCTGGCATGGCGTGATCATCTTCATCGTGGCGACCATCGCCATGCTGATATTCGCTGCCGGCACCCAGGGTTTCTTCCTGGTGCGCAGCCGCCTATACGAGAGCGTGTTGCTGCTGCTGGTGGCGTTCACCCTGTTCCGCCCCGGCTTCTGGATGGACATGCTGCACGATCCTTATCAGGAAGTGCCGCCGGCTGAGCTGGCGCAAGCGCTCGATGGGGTGGAGGACGGTAGCTCGCTGCGCCTGCGCATTCTCGGCGAGAACGCCGTGGGCGACTCGCGTGAGTTCACCGTGCTGCTGCCGGTGCCGGACGGTGCTTCGGGCCAGGCGCGCCTGGAGAAGCTCGGCCTGAACCTCTACGAGGAGGGCGACAAAGTGCTGGTGGACAGCGTCACCTTCGGCAGCATCGCAGCCGATGCAGGCCTCGAGTTCGATCAGCAGATCCTCAGCGTGCGGGCACCGACCGACCGCTGGATCAAGGAACTGATGTGGATTCCGGGCTTCCTGCTGTTCGGCCTGGTGGTGCTGCTGCAGCGCCGCCGTATGGTCGCCAAGCCCGCGTAGAGCGCGGCTGAGATCGAAACAAGGCAGCTTCGGCTGCCTTGTTCGTTTATGCCCTGGCGACGGGTTGCTAGACTCGCCGACCTGACCATTCAGACAACAAGGACTCAGCCAGTCATGTCGACGCCACGCGTGCACTATCCCTGGTACAAGAAGGAAGACACCGACGCCTTTTTCGCCCTATTCCAGAACAACATTGCCAACTTCGTGATCATCGCCATCAGCATGCTGGGCATGGGCTTTCCCGCCGAGATCGTGTTCGGTCAGGTGTTGCCGGGCGCGGCGGTGGCGGTGATGGCCGGCAACTTCTACTACGCCTTTAGTGCCGCGCGACTGGCGCGCAAGGAGAACCGTGCCGACGTGACGGCGCTGTCCTATGGCATCAGCACGCCGGTGATGTTCGTCTTCCTGTTCGGCGTGCTGTTGCCGGCGAAGAACCTCACCGGCGATGCCGAGCTGGCCTGGAAGGTGGCCGTGGCCGCGTGCTTCATCAGTGGCCTGATCGAGGCCGCCATCAGCCTGATCGGCAACTGGGTGCAGCGTCATCTGCCGCGTGCGGCCATGCTCGGCGCGGTGGCCGGGGTGGCACTGACCTTCATCGCCGGGGAAATGCTGTTCAAGACTCTGGAAATTCCGGTGATCGGCCTGCTGGTGCTGGCCATCACCATCGTCGGCCTGGTGGCGCGGGTGAGCATGCCGTTCCGCCTCCCTGCCTCGCTGTTCGCCATCGTCGTCGGCACCGCGCTGGCCTACCTGATCGGCGCGGCTGACGGCGGCAAGTTCAGCGATGCCTTCACCCACCTGGGTTTCTACCCGCTGCTGCCCAACCTGGCCTGGTACGAAGGCCTGGGCCTGCTGTTCACCACTCTGCTGGCGCTGATGACGGTAATTTTGCCGATCACCCTGTACAACGCCATCGAGACCATGAACAACGTCGAGGCCATGAGCGCCGCCGGTGACAGCTACAGCGTGCGCGAGTGTCAGGCGGTAGACGGACTCGGCACCTCGCTCGGAGCGCTGTTCGGCGGCGTGTTCCCGACCACCGTGTACATCGCCACAGTGGGTTCGAAGTGGATGGGCGCCGGGCGTGGTTACAGCCTGCTCAATGGCGCGGTGTACGGCTTGGCGACCATGTTCGGTCTGATCGCCTTCATCGCCGCGCTGATTCCGGTATCGGTGGTGGCGCCGATCCTGGTGTTCGTCGGCATGTCGATGATCGCCACCGCGTTCAACAGCAACCACGCCCGTTACTACCCGGCAGTGGCGCTGGCAATGCTGCCTTACTTCGCCAACTACCTGGCGACGCGCTTCAACCGTGGCGCACCCGAAGTGGTCGAGGGCATTTCCAGCGCCATCGGCGCGCTGGGGCAGGGCGCCATGTTCAGCGCCATCCTGCTGGGCGCGATGTGCGTAGCGGTGATCGATCGCCAGTTCCGCCAGGCCACCACCTTCGCCCTGGTGGCGGCGGCCATGGCCTTCGTTGGCCTGATGCACGCGCCGAAGCTGGCTTGGTACGCCGCGCCAGACTTCGTTCACGGCTACCTGCTGATGGCGCTGTTCTTCGCCTGGTACGCCTGGCGCGGCGTCGAGCCGGCCGAGCCCGAGCGTGTGACCGGCGCCGACTGAGTCACTCGCCGCCTTCGAGCTTGAGGGCGCCGGTTTCGCCGCCCTCGAGCACCACGTAGGCGCTGGCGCAGAACAGCGAGTTGAGCCGCTTCATGTCGGCGATCAGCTCCAGGTGCAGGGAGCTGGTTTCGATGCTCTGCACCACCTGGCGTTGCAGACGGCCGATATGGGCGTGGGCCAGGCGTCGCTCCTGCGCGCGGAAGCGGCGCTTCTCGCGCAGCAGCTGGCTGGCGCTGGCGTGGTCGGCGCTGAGGAACACGTTCAGGCCCAGGCGCAGGTTGGCCATCAGTTGTCCGTGCAGGCTGGTGAGCTCCTCCAGCCCCTTTGGGGAGAAGGCCCGGCGTTGCGCGGTCTTCTCGTTCTGGATCTTGCCGAGCATGCGCTCGATCAGATCGCCAGCCTGCTCGAGGTTGACTGCCAGCTCGAGAATCTCTGCCCAGCGCCGGCTTTCGTACTCGCTTAGGTCCTCACGGGGGATTTGTGCGAGGTACAGCTTGATCGCCCGGCACAGAATGGCGACATCGTCATTGAGGCTGCGCAGCTCCTTGTTCAGTGCTGGCTGGTTCTGCTCCAGCACCGGTAGCAGGCGGCTGAGCATGGCTTCGATCTTGTCGCCCACGCGCAGGGTTTCACGTACGGCATTGGCCAGCGCCAGGCTCGGCGTGGCCAACGCCGTTGGGTCGAGGTGGCGTGGTCGGGCGATGCCGCTATCGTCGGCTCGGTCCGGCAGCAGCCAGTTGCAGAAGCGCGCCATCAGCCCGACGCTGGGCAACATCAGCACCGCGCGCAGGCTGTTGTAGAGCAGGTGGAAAAAGATCACCAGCTCCGCCGGGCGCCAGTTCAGGCTGTCCAGCCAATCGGCCAGTGGTTGCAGCACGGGCAGTACCAGCAACAGCCCGATCAGCTTGTAGATCAGGCTGCCCAGCGCCACGCGGCGCCCGGCCGGGTTCTGCAGGCTACTGGTAAGAAAGGCCAGCAGGCCGCTGCCGATATTGGCGCCAATCACCAGCCCAATGGCCACCGGCAGGCTGATCAGCCCGGCGCCAGCCAGGGTCGCGGTGAGCAGCACCGCTGCCAGGCTGGAATAGGTGAGCAGGGCGAACATCGCGCCGACCAGAGCATCGAGCAGCAGATCGCCGGTCAACGAGGCGAACAGCACGCGAATGCCACGTGCCTCGGTGATCGGCGTGGCGGCGGCAACGATCAACTCCAACGCCAGCAGCATCAGCCCGAGGCCTATGGCCACGCGGCCGAGTTGTCCTGCTCGGGTCTGCCGTCGCGAGAGAAAGAAGATCACCCCGAGGAAGATCAGCAGCGGGCTGAGCCAGCTCAGGTCGAGGGTCAGCACGCGAGCCATCAGCGCGGTGCCGACGTCGGCACCGAGCATGATCGCCAGCCCCGGTGCAAGTGCCATCAGGCCCTGAGCGACGAAGGAGGTGACCAGCAGCGCGGTGGCGTTACTGCTCTGCACCAGCGCCGTGACGCCGATGCCGGCGACGAACGCCAGCGGCCGACGACTGATGTTGTGGCTGAGCACCTTGCGCAGTTGTGAACCAAACACGCGCAGTATGCCGGTACGTACGATGTGTGTGCCCCAGACCAACAGGGCAATGGCTGACAGCAAATGCAGCAGGGTCAGCATAAATCGGCCCCCTGAAAGACGGCCGATTAGACGTTATGGTTTCGGCCTGTATAGATGAGCATCGGCCGAAATCATTCAGAAAGCCAGTCAACCGTCGCGCAGCACCTTGAGTTCGGCATCGTCGGCGGAGAAACCGCGCTCGAGTTTGAACTTGAGGCTGAGGTCGGTACGCGAGTCGGCGAACTTGAGCGCTTCGGCCAGGGTGATGCGTCCGGCTTCGAGCAGGGCGAACAGGTGTTGATCGAAGGTCTGCAGGCCCTGTTCGGAAGCCCGCGCAGTGGCCTCGCGCAGCTCCTCCAGTTCATCTCGCTGGATCAGGTCGCGGATATAGGGCGTGCCCAACATCAGCTCCACCGCCGCCACGCGCTTCTGTTCGATGCCGGGCACCAGGCGCTGGCCGACCACCGCGAGCAGGTTGTGCGCGACGTCGGCCAGTACCTGCTTGCGAGCGTCGTCGGGGAAGAAGCGGGCGATACGTTCGATGGCGTGGCTGCTGCTGGTGGCGTGCAGCGTGGCGACGCACAGGTGGCCGGTTTCGGCGTAGTGCAGGGCATGCTGCATGGTGGCGGCGTCGCGGATTTCGCCAAGCATGATCACGTCCGGCGCCTCACGCAGCACGTTGCGCAGCGCGTCGTCGAAACTGTGGGTGTCGAGGCCGACTTCACGCTGGTCGATGATCGAGCGCTGATGGCTGTGGAGAAACTCGATAGGGTCTTCGATGCAGACGATATGCCCGCTCTTGTGGCGATTGCGGAAATCCAGCATCGCCGCCAGCGTGGTGGACTTGCCCGAGCCGGCCGCGCCGGTGACCAGGATCAGCCCGCGGTCCTGCATGGCCAGTTTCTCCAGCAGCCTGGGCAGGCCAAGTGCCTCGAAGCTGGGGATCTCGCTCTTGATCAGGCGCACCACCATGGCCACTTCGCCGCGCTGGTAATAGACGTTGACCCGATAACGCCCGGCGCCCTGCAGGCCGACGGCCAGGTTCATCTCCAGGTCGCGTTCGAACTCGGCGATCTGCTTCTGCGTCATCAGTTGATAGGCCAGCTGCTGCACCTCACCGGCCTTCATGATGCGCTGGCCGACGGGCTGGCTATGCCCTTCGACCTTCATGTGCGGCGGCGCGCCGACGCTGAAGAACAGGTCTGAGCCGGCATGTTGATGCATCAGCTGCAGGTAGGGGAAAACATCGGGCTGGTCGTTGGCGCTGGTGTCATTCATCGGCGTGTCGCAGTCGGTTCGTGGTGCAGCAAGGATAGTCGTAGTCTTGCAATGCCTCTTGTTCCGTATCAAGAGAACCTGATGAATTGTCGCCCTATAACCGGGTTGCACTGGACAGCCTGGCTTGCGACAGCGAGAGTCAATGATCAGGGTTAGTAAGGCGCATGCACGCCAGTTATTGGAGATTGATGGTGGGATTCTGGGGGGCGGCTCTGCTGGGCCTGCTGTTGTGCGCATCGGTGCGAGCGGAGGTGCTGCACCTGGCTACCGGCGACGACTACGCACCGTTCACCGGTAAGGCATTGCCCGGCCAAGGCATGCTTACCCAGGTGGTGCGTGCGGCATTGGCCGAGCAGGGCACGGCGATCACGCTCGACTGGCTGCCCTGGAACCGCGGTTACCTGAAAGCCAAGCGCGTTGAGTACAACGCCACCTTTCCCTACATCCGTTCTGCCGAGCGCGAGGCGGAGTTTCTCTACTCGGCGCCCATTTATGTGGCCGAACCATACATCTTCAGCCGGGCCGGTGATCACATCGAGCTCGATGATCTGCCCGCCATGATCGGCCGGCGACTCTGCTATCCGCTGGGCTGGCAGCCACCGGCGGCGATCCAGCAAATGGTCGAGCAGGGTGTGCTGCGCCGTCATTCTCCACTGGGTCTGCAGGAATGCGCACGGCTGCTGCTGCTCGAACGTGACGACCTGTTCATTGCCGACCGTAACCTGGGGGGCAGTGCTTTGCACAGTGCTGGCGCTGAACTGGCGCAGTTTCACCGGTCACGGGTGCCGTTTCAGAGCAGTACGCTGCACTTCATCGTCTCGCGGCAGCACCCGCGTGCTACCGAGTTGATCGAGCGCTTCAATCGTGGGCTCGAGGCGCTCAAGGTACGCGGAGAGTATCAGCGGCTGATCGAGAGTTACGCGCAGTAGCCGTTCACGCCAGCATCATCATGATCGCCACCAGACTTCCTGCTGCCAGCAACGTCTGCAGGGTGATTATGCCGGCCATCAACTGGCTGTCGCCGCCAAGTTGGCGAGTCAGCACATAGGCCGTGGGGGCGGTGGGCAGAGCAAAGAACAGCACCAGCACTGCGCTCTCCATGGCCGGCAGGGCCAGTGCCCAGGCCACGCACCAGGCCAGCAGCGGCATCGCCAGCAGGCGCAGGGCGCTGTTCCAGGTCAACGCCGGGATTTCTCCGCCCAGTTGCTCTGGCTTGAGTGCGGCACCCACACAGAGCAGGCCCAGCGGCAGGCTAGCAGCAGCCAGCAGGTTGAGTAGACGGTCGCTGCCACCCGGCAGGCCGATACCCGTGAGGTTGAACAGCGCTCCGCCGACGCAGGCGAGGATCAGTGGGTTCTTGATGATCGGCAGCAGCAGGCTGCGCGCGCTGACGCCACGTTCGGCGGTCAGCGACCACACCGACAGCACGTTCACCGTCGGCACCATCAGGGCCAGCATCAGTGCGGCGAGGGTCAGCCCCTCCTGACCGAACAGGCTGCCGACCGCGGCCAGGCCCAGGTAGGTGTTGAAGCGCAGGATGCCCTGAGTGAAGGCGCCAAAACGCCCCGCCGGCCAGCCACGCAGGCGCCGCACCAGCAGCAGCGCCAGCCAGGCGATGCCCAGGCCGAGCAGCACCGCCAATGCCAGACGCGGCAAGGCCGGATTGTTCAGCGGCGCACGGGCCAGGCTGGAGAACAGCAGGGCAGGGAACAGAATGAAGTAATTGAGGCGCTCGGCACCCGGCCAGAAAGCCTCGCTGGGGAACTCGCGCAGGCGCAGCCAGTAGCCGGCGACTATCATGGCGAACAGCGGCCACAAGGCCAGCAACAGGTCTATCACGGGAACCCCCGGTGGTGGTGAGCGCCCATCTTGGTCAGCGGCGCGGGGCAATGCAAGGCGGAGGCAAGATGAAGGTCGAACATCAGGGCGGCTGCCAGTGTGGTGCACTGCGCTATCGGATCAATGCGCCGCTGACGGATATCGCGCACTGCCATTGCTCGGTCTGCCGGCGCAGCAGTGGCGGCATTCTCACTACCTGGGCCACGGTACCGCGCCAGGCATTTCACTGGCTGCGCGGCACGCCGAAGGCGTTCGCCTCATCAGCCAGCTGTACACGCTATTTCTGTGCGGACTGCGGTGCACATCTGGCGCTGCTCACTTCGCTCAGCCCGGATACGCTGGATGTAACCGTCGCCACGCTGGACAAGCCGGAGCAAGCCCCGGCGGATCGGCATATCTGGGTGAGCAGCCGGCTGTCCTGGTTGACGGTCGATCCGCAATTGCCGGAAGAGTGGCAAGAAGAGATAGATTAGGTAGCTCAACATAAACGCATAAGGGATCGATTCAGAGTTAATCGCAGATTGATTTTTGCGCCGAAAAGCATTCCCATGAAGCGATGTCTATGTCACATTTCGAAAAATTAAGTACAGCTAACGTTTGAATACAAAAGGCTTTTTAGCCTTGCTGACTGACGCGATCTTCCAACGTCATTTGGAATGATTGTGCCGTAATTTCTATTTTCAGATGGCCAGGGAAAGGATGACCGCACATGTCAGGCGCATTGCTCCGCACGGGTAACCTTCAGGAATTCAAGGCGCTGGGTGTCGATGGTCAGCCGGTGTACAGCGCCGCGCTGCAACTGCGCGAGGCCATTCGCCTGAAGATGGGGCGCGAAGCCTCCAGTTGCCTAGCCATTCCGCAGCCCAACGAAACCGGTGACCGCATCGATTGGTACGCGCCTGCAGAGGGCGACGTGATCCCCTGGTCGGCGGCCACGGTTGAGGAGCGCGCGAATGCCTATGCTCAGCTTGAGGTGATGCACGCCAAACTGGGTGCTACCAGCGAAAGCATGCGTGCTGACGCGCAGAACCGGGAAAAGCAGATATTCGGTCGCCTGCTGGAAAAAACCATTCACTTTCCCGACAGCGACCATGTCTACCTGGTCGATGGCAAGCCCGTCATCACCTTCTGGGGGTTCACCGATCACGCGGGAACCTATGATCACGACCCGCTGTTGTGTCTGCGTCCGCCTGTGCCCAGCGCTGCGCCAGTAGCACCGCTCGCGCCGCCCCCGCTGGCCGCCGCCGTGCCGGTTGAGGTGGTGAAGAAGTCGCGTTGGTGGCGCTGGCTGTGGCTGTTGCTCCTGCCACTGCTCCTGCTGTTGCTGTTGTTCTTGCTGCGCGCCTGTGCGCCAACGGTCGAGTTGCCACTCGGCCTCGATCGCATCGATCTGCCGGGATTGCCGGTGTATGAGCGTGATATCGGCGTGTTCGGTCGTGGTGGGTCGGTCGATGGCGCCGGGTCGGGTGCTGCTATCGATGGTCAACTGCCGGACGGACAAGAGTCTCCCGCTGCCGAGCAGGAGGAGGGCGCTGCTGCACACGACGAGCTCGATGCACCGGGCGAAGAACCGCCGCCGTCCGCGCCTGAAGATGCAGCCGCTGAGGAGCCACCAGCCGACCCGCCACAGGAGCAGCAGGAACCTCGCAAGCAACCGCCGGGTCGGGACGTACCACAAGACCTGAGCATTCCCCCGCAGGCACTGGAAACCGGCTCCACTGAGTTCCTCAACGGTAACTGGAAAGCGGGTGCCGGTATTCAGGATGCGCAGACCGGCAAGCCCATGCAACTCGACTATGACTTCAAGGATGGCAAGGGGCAGGTCAAGGTGCGACGTGGTGATGGTGTCGAGTGCTCGGGTGCGGTGAATGCCGCGATGCAGGGCGGCAAGCTGGCGATCAACAACCAGGGGCAGGCTGCCTGCAACGATGGCAGCAGCTACAAGCTGCCGGAAGTCGTGTGCAGCCCGGATAGCCGTAGCGCTGCTGACTGCACGGGTAGTTATGAGAACAAGCAATTCCCCATGTCCATGAGGCAGGGCGTCGAGTAACAGGCCCTTGAAATTCCAGGCAGTTCCAACGGCCTGCCACGACCCGAGAACAGGGCGGAAAAACGCATCATGTTTCCAGAAAAGACCGACTACGAAGATAAGATCACCCTGATCATGGGCAGCGGTGTCCAGTTCCTGGATTTCGCCGTGACCCTTGAACTGCGCCGCGAACTACCTGGCGAGTTCGTGCGCCAGCGCAACGATGGCCCGTTGGCGCGGCTGATGTTCGATGAACGCAGCAACAGCTTTTTCCATCCGGCAGCCCCGGGCAGTCCTGTGAGCCCGGCCTACAGCGTAGCGGTCGACCAGTCGGTGCGTCTGCTCAAAGGGCTCTGGCTACCCTTGCCATTCTTTCGCTTCAGCCCACCTCGGCGTTTCGACGATGGCCCGTCGAACTGGGCGCGTATGCGTATCATCGAGCTCAAGGAGGGTGAGGATCCAGATGGTCATACTCACCGGGTGACCCTGGCCTTCGATACCAAAGTATTCGCCAGCCGCAGCGATACCGCCTATCTGGCGCCGACCAGTGATGATGTGCGAGCCGGCGCGGCATTTGCCCTGGCACATCAGGCCGACGAGATGGGCTGGTTCCTCGACCTGGCCTGGGTCGATGGCTGGCTACGCGAAGTGTTCACCGAGCAGGCGCAACTGCCGCCGATACGCATGCAGTTCGATGACATCGAGCACGAGTGTCAGGAGCTCTATCACCAGGCGCACTACCTCAACGTGCTGCACCTGCTCGGTACGGCGTTGCCGGTGCCGGAGCTCAAGGTGGTGTCCAACCGCGATAGCGACCTGCACAAGGCGATTCCGGTGGACATGGTGCTCGATGTCGGCAACTCGCGCACCTGCGGCATCCTGATCGAGGATCACCCGCAGGAGAACGATGGCCTGAGCAAGCGCTATGAGCTGGAACTGCGTGACCTGACCCAGCCCGAGCACGTTTATCCAGAACCTTTCGAAAGCCGTATCGAGTTCGCTCAGGCGGTATTCGGCAAGGATCACTTTTCGGTGCAAAGTGGCCGTCGCGAGGCCTTCCAGTGGCCGACCATCGCCCGCATTGGTCGCGAGGCCGGACGTCTGGCCAGTCGTCGGCGTGGAACCGAAGGCTCGACCGGCCTGTCCAGCCCGAAGCGTTACCTGTGGGACGAGGACAACTATGAGCCGGGCTGGCGCTTCAACTGCGCCTACGTCAAATCCGAAAGCGAGCCGCACGCCACTGCTGCGCCAGTCGCCGGGTTGATCAACGAGAAAGGTCAGGCGCTCTACAGCCTGCCCTTCGACGAACGCATGCCGGTGTTCCACCCGCACTATTCGCGCAGCTCGTTGATGACCTTCATGCTCTGCGAAGTGCTCGGCCAGGCATTGATGCAGATAAACAGCCCGTCGCAGCGTCTGCGCATGAGCCATTCGCGCGTGCCGCGCCACTTGCGCTCGATCATCCTCACCGTGCCGCCGTCGATGCCCAAGCCCGAGCGCGAAATCTTCGCCAAGTGCATGGAGCAGGCCATCGGCCTGGTGTGGAAGAGCCTTGGCTGGCACCCTGAGGACGATCCGATCAATATCAAGGACGCCAAGAGCCGCGAGACCGCTTGGCCATTCCTACCGGAAGTGCATGTGCAGTGGGACGAGGCCACCTGCGGCCAGGTCGTCTACCTGTTCAACGAAACGCAGAATAACTTCGCCGGTCGTCCGGAGGAGTTCTTTGCCACCATGGCGCGTCCGGATCAGCCGCACAAGGATCGTCTGACCATCGCTTCGATCGATATCGGTGGTGGCACCACCGACCTGGTGATCACCGAATATCGGCTCGATGATGGCGTGGGTAGCAACGTCTATATCACCCCCTCGCAGCGTTTTCGCGATGGTTTCAAGGTCGCCGGTGACGACATCCTGCTCGACGTGATCCGCCAGTTCGTCCTACCGGCATTGGGCTCGGCGCTGCGTGATGCGGGTGTCGACAACCCTGATGCGCTGCTGTCCAAGCTGATTGGCAGCGAGCCGCTGGCCGTGCAGGACGCCGTGCTGCGCCAGCAACTGACTCTGCAGTTGTTCAGCCCTATCGGTCTGCGCTTGCTCAAGGCCTACGAACAATATGACCCGCTGGATGCCGGCACCCTGGTCAGAGGCACTTTCGGCGAACTGCTTGGCGACGAGCGCCCCACCGACGATGTGCTTGACTATTTCAGCAGTGCCGTACGCCGCCAACTGGGTAACGGCAGCGAGCCGTTCGATTTGCTGGCGACAACGCTCAACGTCAGTCTGCGGCGCATTCACGAGGCGTTCATCGGCGATCGCATGAACATCGGCAAGACCATTCAGGCGCTGTGCGAAGTTGTCCACAGCTACCCCTGCGATGTGCTCCTGCTCACTGGGCGTCCGTCGCGTCTGCCCGGTGTGCAGGCGCTGTTTCGCAAGCTGCTGCCGTTGCCGCCGGGACGCATCCTGCCGCTCAACCAGTACCGCACCGGTGGCTGGTACCCGTTCAACAAGCTCGACCGTATCGAGGACCCGAAGACCACGGCTGCAGTCGGCGCCATGCTCTGTCTGCTCAGCCGCAGCCTGCGGCTGCCCAACTTCTTCTTCCGTTCGGCGGCGTTCAAACCCTACTCGACGTTGAAGTTCCTCGGTCTGATCGACAATAACAACGTGATCAAGGACGGTAACGTCTACTTCCGCGATATCGATCTCGACGACCCCGAGTACGAGCTGCCCGAGTTGACCTTCGATATGCGCGGCACCATGCGCCTGGGCTTCCGCCAACTGGCCAACGAACGCTGGTCGGCAGCGCCGCTGTACATCCTCAGCATCGAGAACCAGAAGCTGCGCGAGCAGGTCGCTTCCCAGGGGCTGGTGCTCAAGGTGCGCCTGGGCATCAAGCCTTCGCGCAATCCGGCTGAAGGCAGCGAGAGCTTCGAATTTCTTGGTGCCGAATCCAACAGTGGTTCGGTCAGCCGCTCGCACATTCGCCTGCGCCTCAACACCCTGTCCGACGCCGGGCTGGGTGAATCCCAATATTGGCTCGACAGCGGGAGTGTGTTTCGCAAATGAGTAACTCGCCTGAGCAACTGACCCGACACTGGGCCGCCATTCATACCGGTGCCGGCGAGGCGATCCGCTGGATCGGCGACGTGCGCCGCAGCGCGCCACGCCTGGATAACGAAGCGGACGACCTGATCCTCAGCCTGCGTCGCGTGCGCAATACCGCCCGACGCCTGGGCGGCGTTTCCGGCCTGCCGATGACCGTGGGTTTCTTCGGTCTGTCCCAGGCCGGCAAGTCGTACCTGATCTCGACCCTGGCTGCCGGTGCCAACGGCAAGCTGGAGACTGATTTCGGTGGCAGTCGTCTGGACTTCCTCACCCATGTCAATCCGCCGGGTGGAGGCAAAGAGGCCACCGGCCTGGTCACCCGTTTCAGCCGTACTGCGCGCCCCGGCCCGGACGATTTCCCGCTGGAGCTGAAGCTGTTCGGCGAAGTGGAAGTGGCCAAGGTGCTGGCCAACTCCTTTTTCAACGATTTCAACACCGAGAAGGTGTCCTATCGCTTCGACGAAGCGGCCATCCGCCAACTGCTCAAGGAACTCGGCCAGCGCCGCCAGCTCAAGCCGGTGCCCGGAGTCAGCGAGGACGACGTGGTGGCCCTGTGGGACTACCTGCAAGGCAGTTTCCCGGCGTCGCTGAGTGGTCTGGCTGGGTACTACTGGCCCGTGGCCGTGGAGCTGGCGCCCTGGCTGGCGGTGGAGGATCGCACCCGGCTGTTCTCGATCTTCTGGGGTGAGATCAACGAGTTGAGCGAGGCCTACCAGAGCTTCGCCAGAACCCTGGGCAGCTTGGGTAACGCCGATCGCGTATTCGCTCCGCTCGATGCCCTGGTGCGGCAGACCGACAAGGGCCTGTCGCAGGCCGACAGCATCATGAACGTCGACATGCTCGAGCGCTTGGGCAAGGACAGCGACAAGCGCATCGGCGTGCGCCCATTCATCGACGGCGAGCTGCGTGCGTCGGTCGAGCTGTCCCTGGCGCAACTAGCGGCACTCACCGTCGAGTTGGTGTTCCCGTTGGTTGAGCCTACTAGCGAGCCGCTGTTCGAGCAGGTCGACCTGCTCGATTTTCCCGGCTATCGCGGCCGCTTGTCGGTCGAGTCGTTGGATGACGTGCGTCGCGCGGTGAGCAGCGACGAAGCCAGCCCGGTGGCGCAACTGATCCTGCGCGGCAAGGTTGCCTATTTGTTCGAGCGCTACACCGACAGCCAGGAAATGAACGTGCTGATCGTCTGTACGCCATCGAACAAGCAGTCCGACGTCACCGCTGTCGGTCCGGTACTGACCCGCTGGATCGACAAGACCCAGGGCGCCAAGCCCGAAGAGCGTGCTCTGCGTAAGCCGGGCCTGCTGTGGGCCATCACCATGTTCGACATGCGCATTGGTAGCGACTTGGACAAGGGCGAAGACCTGCTGCGCCTCGGTTGGGGTAGCGGCGGCATGATGAAGATGACCATGCTCGAACGCTTCGGCCAGTACACCTGGCTGCAGGAGTGGACGGCCGGTCAGCCCTTCGCTAACACCTTCCTGGTGCGCAAACCGCGCATGAAGGTGACCTTCCTCGACGTGCAGGCGGGTGAAGAGATCGGTATCAACGCCGCTGCCCAGGATTCGCTGGGGCTGATGCGCAGCACCTTTGTCGAGGACGAAACTGTACAGCGACACATCAACCAGCCGCAGCTGGCCTGGGACGCGATGCTGGAGCTGAACGATGGCGGCATGGGCCGTATCAGCCAGTACCTGCGTGGCGTGGCGCTGTGCGAGGTCAAGCTGGGGCGTATTCGTGAACAGCTCGATGATGTATTACATCTGCTGGAAAACCGGCTTGGCCATTGGTATCAGGCAGAAGGCGCTGGCGAGCTGGAGAAGAAGCGCAAGATCGCCAAGCAGATCTTCGACGCGGTCTGGCCGCGGCGCATTCTGCTGGGTGAACTGTTGCAGAGAATGCAATTGCCAGACGATCTGGTTCGGGGTCTATACCTGCGCGCCGATGATGAAGAAGCTACTGCTTTGGTGAGCGATAGTGGAGGCAGCGGTGTTGTCAGCGGGGGGGCGCTCAACCTGGGGGATGACCTGGGTCACGACGATGGTTTTGATCTGTTCGGCGACAATGAGTCGGCACCTCTCTCGTCGAGCAATGCCTTACCGCTGCGCTCCAGTGGTAGCGATGCACGTTTCGCCCAGGCCGTACTGCGTGAGTGGATAAGCCACCTGCGCCACCTGCCTGAAGACATGCGCCTGATGACCTATCTGGGGTTCTCCAAACCTGCGGTCGAGGCTCTGGTTGATGAGCTCATCACCGGCGCCAGTCGCCTCGACCTGCAAACACGCCTGCTGCAGGCCATCGTCAGTACCGAGCAGATTGGTACCAAGCGCGAGCAACTGGCCGGACGCCAGGTACTCACCGCGAAAACCGTGCTGGGCGATTTCATCGGCTGGCTAGGGTTCATCGAGTCACCGCAGGAGCAGCGTCCCGACAGCCGCATCGAGCGTGGCGCCAAGCTATTCCAGGCGCCGCCGGTTATCTTCCCCGGCAAGTTGCCGGAACTGCCGGCGCAACCCCTGGAACACACGCGCAACTATGTCGGCGACTGGCTGGTGGCGTTGGCCAAGATCGCTGAAGACAATGCCGGTCACAGTGCCGGCCGAGAAATCACACCGGAGCAGAACGAGGCGCTGGGCAAGGTGCTCGCCACTCTGCATGCGGATCGGACGGAATAAGTCATGCTGAGAATCGAACTGAAGGCTGCGCAGAGCGGCCAACCGGGTCATGGAGAGCTGACCGTACATGGTTGGCAGGAGGGGAGTGACGCCCTCGAACTGACCGTGCAGCGCAATCAGGATGGCCGCTACCTCGGTGAAAACGGCGAATGGGATACGAGCCCATCCTGGCACGCGCTCGGTGGCTTGCATCTGGTCGATGAAAAACTCAGTGGCGAGGTCGGCCCCTGGCTGATCGACCCACTGATGCTTGATCCTCAGATGGCCTACATGCTGCAACTGCGTAACGAGGACGGCAGCGACAAAGGGGTGCTGCGCATCCTTGGCACCATTCTGTCCTCCAAGGCCGCGGGCAACTCGACGCATGACGAGAAGAAGGTTGAGCGCAAGGCCGAGCCCGAGCAGGACATCGTACCGGTTGTTCCAGAAGTACTGCCCGAGCCACCTGCGCCTGCGTCTGAGGTGATTTCAGCACCCGTGTCCGAGCCCTTGGTTGTCGAAGCGCCGTCTGCTCCACCACCTCAGATCCCGGTGGCAAAGAAAGGCAGCAAGCTGCCACTGATCTTGGTCACCGTACTGCTCATCCTGGCCCTGGCAGTTGCGGCCTGGTGGTTCCTGCTGCGTGCGCCGTCGACCGATATCACCCCAAGCGACACGCCGGCTCCAGTGGTAGGGGCGATGGCCGGGTGCAGTGCGCAAGCCCTGTCTGATGCCAGGGAGGATTTATCTTTCATCCAGGCCTGCCTGAAGTCCAATCCATCCAGCGAACAGGTGCTGGAGGTGATTGCCGTTGCCAAGGATGCCAAGCGCTGTGGCGTGGTGCAGCGTCTGTATGCGCACAAGGCGCAGTCGGGCGATGCCGCCATTGCCTATGCCTATGCCCGCGAGTACGACCCGGCGCATTACTCCAGCGGTGGTTGCATCGAGGCGGCTGACGCTGAAACCGCGATGTATTGGTACGAGATTGCTGTGAACAACGATCCGGACAATCAGGATGCCAGCCAGCGGCTGGAGGAGCTGAAGAAATGACCATGCTCACCGCCCCAGGCGCCAAGCTGTTGTTTGCCGGCCTGCTGCTGAGCGCAGCAGCGCCACTGATGGCGGCAGACAAACCGCTGCTGCAGGAAGGCAAGAAGACCCTCTACCAGCGCGTGCTGACCACGCCGACCTGCCAGCTTGGCGATAGTGCTGGCGCTAGTGGCGGTAAGATGCAGCCAGCATTCACCCGCTTTTACGTATACCAGCGTGAGCAGGCCGGCAACGCCGAGTGGCTGAAGGTCGGCCCTGACAGCTATGGCAAGACCGTCGGCTGGATCAAGGGCGACTGCGCCGTACCGTGGAAGATGCAGATGACCCTGGCCCTGACCAACCCGGCTGGTCGTGATCCGCTGCTGTTCTTCCGTGACAAGGACAGCCTCGAACAGCTCTTCGCCAAGGACGACCCGGCGCCACTGCTCAAGCCGATTCTGGCCAACATGAAGGCCAAGGGCCGTGATCCGGCTGTGGTTGCCCGCGAGCCGGATTACGCGGTGGATCTGGCGAAGAACTTCTATCTGTTGCCGGTGCTGGAAGCAGAGGAAACCTTCACCGAGAAGGGTTTCCAGGTGCGCCTGCTCAACGTCGCTTCGGTGAGTGAGGCGGAGTCGGCCGACAAGCAGAGCGCGGACAAAAACGCCAAGGCCGATGCCAATACGCTCAAGGGGTTCAGCGCCGCCGTGGTGTTCGTCATCGACTCGACCATTTCCATGGGGCCGTACATCGACCGTACCCGTGAGGCGGTAAAGCGTATCTACGACCACGTCGAGCAGGAAAACCTGCTGGATCAGGTCAAGTTCGGTTTAGTCGCCTACCGCTCCAGCACCAAGGAAGTGCCCAAGCTTGAATACGTCAGCAAGATGTACGTCGACCCGAGCACGGTCAAGGACGGTAAAGACTTCCTGGCCAAGGTCGCCGAGCTCAAACCGGCTACTGCGTCCAGCAGCAGTTACGACGAAGACACCTACGCCGGCGTGATGCAGGCGCTGGATCAGGTCAAGTGGAATGAGTTCGGTGCACGCTACATCGTACTGGTTACCGATGCGGGCGCAGTCGATGGTGACAGCAAGCTGTCGTCCACTGGCCTCAACGCCGAGCAGGTGCGCCTGGAGGCCAAGTACCGTGGCGTGGCGATCTACAGCCTGCACCTGAAGACCCCGAGCGGTTCGAAGAACCATGCCTCGGCCGAGGCGCAGTACACGGATTTGTCGACCAACGCTTTCCTCAATAAGCCGCTGTACTACCCGGTGGATGCCGGCAACGTCGAGAGCTTCGGCAAGATGGTCGACAGCCTTGGCGATGCCATCACTGCACAGGTCAAGGCGGCCTATCGCGGCGACATGGCGGCCGGTAGCGCGCTGGGGGCCGATGCGGAGTACGCCAAGGCGAAATCCGGCAAAGGTGGCGATACCGCCCTGGCCGAGGATGCCGAGCTGCTCGGACACGCCATGCGCCTGGCCTACCTCGGCGAAAAGACCGGTGCCAGTGCGCCGCCGGTGTTTCAGGCGTGGATCAGTGACCGTGACTTCGTGCGTCAGGATGTACCCACTACCGACGTGCGTGTGCTGATGACCAAGAGTCAGCTCAGCGACCTTAGCGATGTGGTCAAGCAGATCGCCGATGCTGCTAACGAAGGCCTGATCTCGCCCAGCGACATGTTCGAGCGCCTGCGTTCGGTGGCCGCGACCATGGGCAAGGATCCCAACCAGCTCAAGGACAAGACCATCAAGGTCGCCGACATGGGCCTGATGGCTGAATACCTTGATGGCCTGCCTTATCTCAGCGAGGTGCTCAGCCTCGACGAGGAAACCTGGAAAGGCATGGAAGGGCTTGAGCAGGAGAAATTCATTCGGCGCCTGAACACCAAGCTCAAGTACTACCAACGCTACAACGCCGATGCCGACCGCTGGGTATCCCTGGCGCCGGGCAGTGACCCACGCGAGCACGTTTACCCGGTGCCGCTGGAGGCTTTGCCTTAGGACTTGGGTCATGTTGCATATCGAGGACATGCGCATTCGCCGGGGTAGCGACTACCAGATCGTCTTGCCGCGCCTGATTCTTGGCCGTGGCGAGGTGGCGGCAATCACCGGCGCCAGCGGTTGTGGCAAGAGCACGCTGCTGGAAATGATTGGTCTGATCCTGCGTCCCGATGGGCTCGGCCAGTTCCGTCTGGGAGATGCCGATGGGCTGGATGTTG
Organism: Pseudomonas sp. NY15364; assembly: GCF_048068235.1. NCBI lineage: Bacteria > Pseudomonadati > Pseudomonadota > Gammaproteobacteria > Pseudomonadales > Pseudomonadaceae > Pseudomonas > Pseudomonas sp. NY15364. Next base: position 244,122 of record NZ_JBLUPX010000002.1, read on the forward strand.
CCGCGCTGCTGCGCGATGACCGCCAGGCGCAATTGGCTGATATTCGCGCTCAGCGTTTGGGCTTCGTGTTGCAGAGTGGCGGTCTGCTGCCGTTTCTCAGTGTGCGGCAGAATATCGAGTTGCCCCGGCGCATGCTCGGTCTACCTGGCAAGAGCGAGTTGGTCGACGAGGCCATCTCTCGTCTGTGCCTGCAACCCTTGCTGGGCAAGCTGCCGGCGCAACTGTCGATCGGCGAGCGCCAGCGCGTATCTTTCGTCCGCGCGATCGCCCATGAGCCCGACCTGCTGCTGGCCGACGAGCCGACCGCAGCGCTCGATCCTCTGCAGGCGCAACGCTTGTTCGAGCTGATCATCGAAATCGTCCAGCGTTTCCAGATCGCCGCGTTGTTGGTTACCCACGACTGGGATCTGGTGCGCGATTGTGCGATCCGCAACATCGTCGGCACGCTGCAGGGTAGCGCCGTCGATGCCAGCGCCGACGGCACGGTGTTCCATGACGCGGCCTGAGACTCGCCCCCGTCTGCGTTTGCTGATCGAATTGGCAGCGCGTGACCTGTGGCACGACCGCAAGGTGTCGCTGTGCATCGTCGCCTCGCTGGTGGCGGTGATCGCGCCCCTGCTGCTGTTGTTTGGCCTCAAGCATGGCGTGGTCTCGCAGCTCAATGATGAGCTGCTCAGCGACCCGCGCAACCTCGAAGTGCGCATGCTCGGCAACTATGACTTGGCCGGCGGCTGGTTCGAGCGTTTGCGTGCCCAGCCCGGCGTAGGCTTCGTCATCCCGCTGACCCGTTCGCTGAACACCCAGGCCGACCTGCAGCGCGACAGTCAGCATTTTGTCGCTAATGCCGAAGTCATCCCGACAGCCAGTGGCGATCCGTTGATCGCCGCTTTGCCGTCGCCCGCGACGTTGGAGCAGGTACTGCTCAGCGCCAGTGCGGCGAGCCGACTCGGCGTGCAGGTCGGCGATACGTTGCGTCTGCTGGTGCTGCGCAAGCTCGATGGCAGTAACGAGCGTGGCGAACTGACGGTGACCGTGGGTGGGGTGCTGGAGAACAGCGCCTTTACCCGGCCGGCGGTGCTGGTGCACCTTGATCTGCTGGTGGCGATGGAAAATTTTCGCGATGGTTATGCCGTGCCGATGTTCGGCTTCCTCACCGGCGAGGTGGCGCCGGTGCGCGAGCGCTATGCCCGTGCGCGCATCTACGCCCGGGGCCTGGATGATGTGGCCAGCATTGCCAGTTGGCTTGATGGCGAGCGCATAGAGAGCAGCACGCGGGCGCGTGAGATCGAGTCGGTCAAGGCCATCAGCCATGTGCTCGGCCTGATTTTCGCGGTGATCGCCTGGACCGCGGTGATCGGTTGCGTGGCCTCGCTGGCCGGGGCCTTTCTCGCCAATATCGACCGCAAGCGCAAGGATCTGGCGCTGTTGCGTCTGCTTGGTTTTCAGCGTTCGGCTGCTGGCGCCTACGTGATGGTTCAGGCGGCGCTGCTCACCTGTTTGGCTTTTGCTTTGGGCTACGCTGCCTACCTGGTCGGCAGCCATGTATTCAATACGGCGCTGGGCGCCAACCTGGCCGACGACGGCTTCGTCTGCAAGTTGGAAAACATTCATATTTTGCTGGCCTTCGCCAGTGCATTGCTGATCGCCATCGTCGTGGCGGCTGTAGGAGGGTTTCGTGCGATCCATATTCAACCGGCTGAAAGCCTGCGTGACCTCTGAGCAGGCCTTGCTGGCAGCGGCGACGTTGCTGGCGCTGGGCAGTCTGCCGGCCCAGGCTGCTTGGGAGGAGAAGTACTACAACCCCAAACCGCTGGCCGATGACGTGATCCTGCCGATGCCGTGCGAGGGTTCGTTGGTGCTGCGTAAGGTACAGGTTCCAGTCGCCAGCCCGATGGGTGACTATGGCGTGACCCTCGGTCAGGACAGCGACGAGTGGGGCTACATCGAGCAGGCCCGCCCCAGCTATATCGCCGGTAGTTTCACGGTGCAGAAACCGGAACCGGGGCGCTATTACCTGCTGGCCAAGTACGAGTTGAGCGAGCTGCAATACCAGGCCGTGATGAACGATACCTGCCCGACGCCTTCGACCAAGCTGCGCCTGCCGCAGGTCGGCGTCAGCTGGTTCGACGCCACTGCCTTTGCCGACAAATACAGCCTGTGGCTACGTAAGAATGCCGCTGCCAAGCTGCCCAAGGAGGATGGCGCAGCGGGCTTCCTGCGCCTGCCGACCGAGGCCGAGTGGGAGTTTGCCGCACGTGGCGGCATGGCCGTTTCCCAGTCCGAGTTTCGCGATATTCGTTTCCCCACGCCGGATGGTGGGCTCGGTGCTTATGCGTGGTTCGCTGGTGCGCAGTCGGCCAATGGCAAGCTGCAACTGACCGGTTTGCTCAAGCCAAATCCGCTGGGCCTGCATGATGTTCTGGGCAACGTCGATGAGATGCTCTTCGAACCCTTCCGCCTGAACAAGCTCGATCGCCAGCACGGCCAGGCTGGCGGCTATATCGTGCGTGGCGGTAACTACCTGACGCCGCAGGCTGAGCTGCGCACCGCATTGCGTCAGGAACAGCCTTACTACGCCAGCGCTGGCGAGCAGAACAAGCTCAAGACCGGCGGTGTGCGCCTGGCCCTGGTGGCGCCGGTGTTGACCTCGCGCGAGCGCATCAAGCAGGTCGAGCAGGACTGGAAGAAACTCGGTACTCCGGCAGCGAGCAAGGCCACAGGCAGCAAGGACAACAAGGATCCGGTCGCGGAAATCGCCAGCATCGCCAGCGGCGTGCAGGATGACGCGCTCAAGCAGCAACTGGAAAAGCTGCGTGGCGATCTGCGTGCCAACACCCAGGCACGTGACGAGCAACGCGACCAGGCGATCCGCTCCGAACTGCAATTGGGTGCTTTCCTCTGCACCAAGCTCAAGGACGACGGCATGTTCCTCGATACTCTGGAAGGCAACTACAAGCGTAGTTGTGGAGCAGGTGAAGATGACCAGATGAGCCGCTGCGATGCACGCAAAGAGCAGCTCGAAGGTCATCGCAAGGTGCTCGACTTCATGCTCAACTACTATGCCGACACGGTGGTCAGTGGTGCGCTCAACTACACCTCGGCCACCGTCGAGCCGCAAGTCAGTGTGGTGGCTCAACAAATGGCGGCGCGCAGCAAAAGCAACCTGCGCAGTTACCTCGACACCCACTGGAAGAATCTGAATAGCTACATGAAAAGCGGCAAAGTGGCGCGCAGTCAGTGGCTGGAATCCTGTAAATCCATTTAAGCGAAGGGCATGGACATGAAAGCAGTAGCGTTGTTGGATCAGCGGATGAAATGGGTCGTTCTGGGTCTCGCTCTCGTATTGACTGGCTGTCAGACCACCGGCACGACGCCGGCTGCCAATCAGGCGCCGGTCGACCCACGGCTGGCCAACAGCAGTTCGGCGCAGTTCTTCAGCAAGTCGGGTTGGCAAGCCTGTGCCGGTGGCGCGGTGGTCGGCATGCTCGCCTGCCAGCTGGGTAACCCGAGCAAGAAGGCTCAGTGCATGGTCGCTGCCGGTCTGGCTGGCTGTGGCGTGGGCATGGGCGCCAACTACTATCTGGATAACCAGCGCAGCCAGTATGCCAACGCGGAAGACCGTCTGGATGCGACCATCGCCGACGTGCGCAAGGACAACCAGGAGCTGCAGATGCTCAGCGATACCGCGCGTAGCGTGATCGCCGATGACAAGCGCAAGATCGAGCAGATCAAGCAAGACATCGCCGCCAACAAGGTGCAGAGCGCCCAGGCGCAGAAGCAGATCGCCGAGATCGATGCCAACACCGCCTACCTGAAGAAATCCCTAGCCGACGTACGCTCCAAGCAGCAGGAGTGGACCAAGGTTGCCGCCGCCGAGCGCAACAATGGTGCCCGTACCGATACCTTGGATGCGGAGATCGGCAAGATGCAGAAGCAGATCGCGCAACTGGAGTCGGAAATCGACCAGCTGTACCAGCAGCGTTCTTCGATCCGGCTCGGTTAAGAGTCTGTTCGCGACCTGAACAGACTCCGGGAAACTCTCGGTCAACATGACAGGTAGGGTGCGCTATGCGCACCTTTACCGATCTTTTCGGTGTGCGCGGCACACTCTGTAGCGACAGCCTAATCAGGCTCCAAGGAATACGTCCATGCATCCACTTCGTTCTTTTGTCCTACTGGCTGGCGTCGCCATGCTCGCCGGTTGTGCCGTCAGTTCGCAGGAATGCGACCCACGTAATGCCGATGCCGGGTTCGCCACCAAATTCGGTTGCAAGACCCAGGGCGTCTACGCCCAGCGTGTCGAGGAGAAGGAAAAGATCCTGCTCGACGAGCAGAAAACCAACCAGTTGTTCCGTGATGTCTATGCCGCTATCGAGCAGGAGAAAGCGTCGGTCGGCAAGGATCTGGCGACCCAGCAGGCGCAGTACGCCTCCTTGAACAAGTCGCTGAACGCCCTGCTTGGTGAACTCAAGAATAAGGCCAAGGGCAACCGGCGCATCGAGGCAGAAATTGCTGCGCTGGAGAACGACCTGAAAAATATCAACCAGCAGGAGAATCCGGCCGTGCTGCAGAAACAGGTTGAGCTGCAGAAGCTGCGTAGCAAGGTTTCCAGCCTGGAAAGCGATCTTGGCCTGCGTTGATCATTGCCGTTACACCTGCATGCCGGTCGTTCCGCCAGCAGGCTTTTCCCTGACTACCTAAGCAGGAAGCTGACCGCCATGAAGCGAATCTCCCGCCTGTCCTCCCAAACCCGTAGCGCGGCAGATGCCCTGGCCGGTCATGGCGAACTCACGCAGATCCTGCGCCGGCACCTGCCGCCGAGCACGGCGACCCTGTACGCCAAGCCGAAGCAGGCCGAGGGTGATATCGTCGAATGGTATTCGGATCTTGGCGGCCAGCCGGTACCGTTCAGCCAGTTGGATGAGAAGGAGGCGGCGCAGGTGCGCCACCTGCTCGACGAGCGACTGGCTTCTATCGAACAACTGGCCAGCCAGCTCGATGCGCAGGGTGGCGATGGTGTACGCCAGGCGGCTCTGTTGCGTGAAGCGGCCCGTTATCCCGACACCTCGACCCTGTATTCGCTCAATGGCCAGCCGCTGGTGACCTTCTGGGGCGGTGGCCAACCCCCAGCGCCACCGATCACGCCTGTTACCGCGCAAGCTGGTGCGTTACCGCCAGGTGCAGCAGCCTTGGTCAGCGAGGTGCCACGCAAGCGGCGCTGGTGGTTGTGGCTGCTGCTTGCCCTGCTGTTGCTGGCCCTACTGGCGGCGCTCTGGTGGTGGCTGTTCTGTCGTGAGCCGGAAACCCCGCCTGTGCCGGTCGAGTCTCCGGTGGCCGAAGAGCCGGCCGTGCCTGAGGAGGTTCCATCCGAGCAGGAGCCAGTGGAAGAGGATCCGGTGGTCGAGGAGCTCGAACCCGAGCCGGAAATTCCGCTGCCACCGCCGATTCCCGAGCCCAAGCCTGAACCAAAACCCGAGCCCAAGCCGGATCCTGCCGAGCTGCTGAAAAAACGTATCGATGGCATCGCCCGAGACTGTTCGGCCCTGCAGAAGATGCAGCGCGAAGAGCCGTTGCTCAAGGACAACGCCGCCCTGCGCGAGCAGGTCGAGCAGAACTTGGCGAAGAACTGCAAGGAGCAGTTGATCACTAATGCCAAGAACCTTTGCCCCGATGAGCGTCCGAAGGAGTTGGCGCCGGAGATGGTCATTGTCTTTGATGCTTCCGGTTCCATGGATATCAGCATGCTGGCCACACCCAAGGAAATCGAACAGGCAACGATGGTGCAAGGGGTTGCCAATATCGCCACGCAGCTGCTGCTTGGAACCAATGCCCCGAACACGATGGGCCATGTATTCCGTGAACCCAAGCGCATCACCACGGCGCGCGAGGCGACTATTGGCGTGGTGCAACAGTTGCCCAGTGATGCCAACGCCGGACTGGTGCTGGTGGAGAGCTGTCCGGGCGCCCGCAGCGTCGGCTACTTCGGTCCTGGCCAACGAGCAGATCTGCTGTCACGCCTGCGCACCGTGACACCGGTACAAGGCACGCCTCTGGCCGATGGCATCGCCAAGGCCGGACAGATGCTCGATGGGGTCAACCGCGAGTCGGTGATGCTGGTGGTGTCCGATGGCGAGGAGAGTTGCAACCAGGATCCCTGTGCGATAGCCCAGGCCTTGGCGCGCAGCAAACCGCACTTGAAGATCAACGTGGTCGATATTCTCGGCACCGGTGCCGGGAATTGCCTGGCGGCGGCGACCGGGGGCAAGGTGTTCACCGCGCGCAACGTCAATGAGCTGCAGATCATGACCAATCAGGCAGCGCAGGACGTGCTGCCGCCAGCACACTGCAAGCGCTAAGAACCAGGGCGGGCGCAAAGGCAGAGCGAGGCCAGGCTTGTATTGCGACATGCCTGCTCACCCTCGCGCTACGGTCAATTCCGGTCTGCGCCAGGATGTGCCTTACGGCAGCTCCAGCCCGCCACTGGCCTTGTGCAAGACCCGCAGATGCTCTCCGAGGGCAACCAGATTGGCCTCATTAGCCTCCAGTTCAGCCATGCGCTCGGGTTGCAGCAGGTTGCGCACTTCGCCATCGAGCTCGTCGCTGAGCTGGCGCAGTTGCTGCTGACGCTCACGGCTGCTGGCCTCGAGACGCTCCCATTCCTGCTGCTGCGGCAAGCCGTAGCCGCCTTCGAGCAGCTCCGCCGGACGGCTGAGAAAGCCGCTGTTGGCCAGGATCTGTTCAAGCGCGGCACCGGCCTTGTTCAGGCTCGGGTCACCAGCAGCACGGCCGGTGAGGTAGCGGCGTTTGAGTTCGTCCTGGGCCAGCAGCAGTTGCCGGCGCAGCGCGGCTTGCTCCAGCAGCAAGAGGGCGGCGCTGGCGCGCAGGTCGGCCTTAGCGAACCATTGGCTGCGCGCCGCTGCAGGCTGTTCCAGCCAGGCCTCGACGCTGTCGTGCTGGATCGGCAGGCGCTGGCGCAGCACGGCGAACATGGCCTGGTAACGTTCGCGGAAGGAGTCGAAGCGATAGCCCAGGCGCAGTGCTTCACGCGGGTCGTCGAGCACGCTGGTGTCGGCCAGGCCGCGAGCATTCATCAGCTCCAGCAGGCCGTTGGGCAGGATGCTGTCCAGTGCATGCAGGCGCGGGTTGCCGGTACCGCTGCGCAGCAGCTTGAGGGTTTCCACCGCGCAGTTGTTGGAGACGAAGTAGTAGTCGCCGTCATAGCTCCAGTGCTGTTCGGCGGCGCGGACTACCAACTGTTCGAGCTCATCGCGCGACAGGCGCAGCGGCACCGAGGCCAGGCTGCGCAGCTCGACCTTGGTGTATTCATCGATCACCTGTTCCAGCGGCAGGACGAACAGACGTGAGGGGTAGACGCCGGTCAGGCCATCCCAGCTCGAGAGCTGCACATCGCCGACGAAGGCGCGATAGGACAGCACCAGGTGATGGTCGAGATCCAGACGGCAGTCCGGCCCGCGCGGTCGGCCTGGTGCGCAGACCACCAGGCGCAGCATGCTGTGACCCCAGCGGCTCATCCAGGCATCGTTGGCCTCGGCGAGCAGGTAGTCGACCTCGTATACGCGCTTGGGGTCGAGCCGGCCCAGCGGCTGCAGGGCAAAGTCGCGCCCGGCATTGAGGTAGGCATAGTCGTTGCTGCAGTGTTCGCTGGGCGGCGCCCAGTCGAAGTGCTCGCGGAAATGGCGCGCCAGCGAGGGGCGGCGACAGGCGTAGCTGGGGTCGAGCAGAAAGTATTCGAGGTTGACCGCGACGAACTCCAGCGCGTTGGTCAGCTCGTAGCTGTCCGGGCTGCGGGCGACCTGACCGTTGTCCAGGTCGCGCGCGCCACGCTGGCCGACTCGTTGCTGCCAGCCGGCCAGGTCGAGCAGGCGTGGATCATCGCTGAGAGTGAAGCGCCGTTCGCTCTGGCCACGGCAATCCTCCGGCAGCCCGACCAGGCCCAGCGAGCGGGCCTGCTGGCGGCAGCGGTTGATGTGGCGGCGCTCGGCCGCAGGCCACAGGCGTGCACGGTCGTAGAGGTGGGTCAGTTCATGCAGCAAAGTGGCCAGCAGTTCCTGGCGCTGGGTGCCGTGCGGGCGACCGGTCTGGTTACGTGCCGCCGAGCCATCGACCAGTTTCGGCAGCAGCTCGGCGTTAAGCTCGATACCGCTGAAGCGCCCGACCTGGCCGTAGACCTCCGAGGGCAGTCCGGCACGCCAGCTGACCCTGACTTCACGGTCCAGTTGCTCGATGAAGCGTGGCGGCAAGGCAGCCATTGCTTCATCCAGCAGTGACTGGCTGGCCTGGCGTTGCTCAGCGTCGAGGGCGCTGTCGTCCAGCGCCAGGCGCAACTGCGCCTGGGCGACGCCTGCGGCGCATGCCAGCAGCGCGCCACAACACCAGGCGAGCAGATGGGTCACAGGGCGAGAATGGCTTCGGCCAGTTGCAGGTCGCTGGCGCTCTGTGCTTCGGGCAGTTGCTGGCGAATGGTCTGCAGCGCAGCTTCCAATTGTGCGCCGCGAATTTCACCGGCGCTGGCGACGAAGCTGGCGGCGTCGTCACGGGCCTGTACCACGGCTTTCATGTCGCGAATCGAGGTGGTGGTGTCGGAGGTAAAGTTGATGCTGCGATCCAGGGAACGCACCACGATGTTGCTGGTGGCAACCACGGTTTGCGCCTGGGCGATACCGCTGAACAGGGCGCAGGCGGTGACGGCTATGACGAATGAACGACGCATGGGTAAGACACTCCGAGAACGGCAGAACGGACGATTTGACGTAGGCAGGCCGGCGCGGTTCCCCGCTGCCGGGCAGGTGGGCGAAGTTTACGGGGCGCAGCGCTGACGGTCAGCTACGCGTCATTGGCCAGACGTGTGCAAAGTTTTCACAGGCTGAGAATGGCCTGGGCCAGGGTCAGGTCGTCAGCCGCCGCCAATTCCACGGCGTGACTGCGAATCTGCAGCAGGGCCGCTTCGAGTCGGGCGCTGCGAATGGCGCCGTCGCTGGCAACGAAGCTGGCGGCATCGTCGCGGGCCGCGCGCAGCTGTTTCATGTCGCGCAACGAGCTGGTCGCGTCCGAGGTGACCTCGACGGTGCCGGCCAGGGCGCCGCCCAGAGTGTCGGTGGTCGCGACCAGGCTGCTGGCGCAGGCGCTGCCTGCCAGGCCGACCGAGAGCAGGGCGGCAATGAGAGATTGCTTCAGGTGCATTGGGATAACTCCGATAGGTGGGTCGCTGTTCTGCGCACCCGCAAATCTTAGCCCAATGGCCCCTGTGGCTCCATTGCTGGCTCAGCGCCAGAAGGGTTTGGCCAGTTCTTCTTCGCGCTGAACGCTGCTGATGCCGGCGTCGGCCAATTGCTGATCGTTGAGCAGGGCGAGCTGTTGGCGGGTGCGTCGGTTGCGTTGCCAGTGACGTAGCCGCGAATAGAGGCTCAGCCAGTGCGGGGCGGTACTGTGCTCAGGCTGCGAAAGGGGGCGGTGAATGCGATCCATGGCGTTCTCCTGTCGGGAGACAAGGGGGCAGCTCATGATCTCGCACGCGTGCTCAGGCGAGCAGATACAAACGAAGGTAATTGTGCGGGAGCAGTGAAGGCCTTATGGCAACTGTACCGCTCTTACGGGTGATGACTGTTGCAGAAAAAACGAAAGCCCCACCGCAGCAGAGACGGTGGAGCTCTCAGAAGATCCCAACTTGGGGATGGAGCAAAGCAGGGTGTCAGCGCCAGAACGGCTTCTGCAGTTCGACGTAACGCTGATTCTCGGTGATACCGGCGTCGGCCAGCAGGCGGGCATCCAGTCGAGCCAGTTGACGACGACTGACGATGCGGCGCTGCCACAGGCTGAGGGTGGCGATCACGCGGAGCGGCCAGGCCGATTTGTCGCTGGCAACGCTGTGAGTCTGAAGCTGGGCGGAACTGAGGGTACGTTCCATGGTGGTCATCCTTCCGCTTGTGGCGGGGTATGTGTGCTATCGATGGGCAAATTATCCCGAGCGCAGTCGGGGCCCAATAGTCACAGCTGGATGAAATTGTTGTGCTATTAGATAGGTTGCTTTGTAACTGTTCGGTCAGGAATCGATGAAACTGTATTGGTCATAAGTGAAAAGACTGGGTGCAACCTTGATTTGCGAGATTTTCAACTGGGTGCAACCCATTAATGCTGGTCTTTCAAGCAGTACAGTTTCCAATTGGTCTGTTGTGCTTGTTGACCTGAATATCAATTTTTTCCTGGCGCCGGAAATGAGAAACCCGGCACATGGCCGGGTTTCCTGTCTGACTGGTCAGGGCTTATTCGACGGCCTTGACCATGTCTTCGATGACCTTCTTGGCATCGCCGAAGACCATCATGGTCTTGTCCATGTAGAACAGTTCGTTATCCAGGCCGGCGTAGCCGCTGGCCATCGAGCGCTTGTTGACGATCACGGTCTTGGCTTTGTAAGCCTCGAGGATCGGCATGCCGGCGATCGGCGACTTCGGATCGTTCTTCGCGGCCGGGTTGACCACGTCGTTGGCGCCGAGCACCAGCACCACGTCGGTCTGGCCGAACTCGGAGTTGATGTCCTCCATCTCGAACACCTGTTCGTACGGTACTTCGGCTTCGGCCAGCAGCACGTTCATGTGGCCCGGCATACGGCCGGCGACCGGGTGGATCGCGTACTTAACAGTCACGCCACGGTGGGTCAGTTTCTCGGCCAGTTCCATCAGTGCGTGCTGGGCGCGGGCCACGGCCAGGCCGTAGCCGGGCACGATGACCACGGTGTCGGCGTTGGTCAGCAGGAAGGCGGCGTCGTCGGAAGAGCCCGATTTGACGCTGCGCTGTTCCTGGCTGCCGCCAGCAGCACCGGCATCAGCATCGGCACCGAAGCCACCGAGGATGACGTTGAAGAACGAACGGTTCATCGCCTTGCACATGATGTACGAGAGGATGGCGCCCGAAGAACCGACCAGGGACCCTGCGACGATCAGCATCGAGTTGTTCAGCGAGAAGCCGATACCGGCAGCCGCCCAACCCGAGTACGAGTTGAGCATCGACACCACCACCGGCATGTCGGCGCCGCCGATCGGGATGATGATCAGCACGCCAATAACGAAGGCAAGGGCCACCAGCACAGCGAAGGCGGTGATGTCGCCGGTGAAGGTGTAATACAGGCCCAGGCCGAGAATCGCCAGGCCGATCACCAGGTTGACCAGGTGTTGCCCCTTGAACACGACAGGCGCGCCCTGGAACAGGCGGAACTTGTACTTGCCAGACAGCTTGCCGAAGGCGATCACCGAACCGGAGAAGGTGATGGCACCGATGGCGGCGCCGAGGAACAGCTCCAGGCGGTTACCGGATGGAATCGCATCACCCAGCGCGGCGACGATGCCCAACGACTGAGGCTCGACGACAGCGGCAATGGCGATGAACACAGCCGCCAGGCCGATCATGCTGTGCATGAAGGCGACCAGTTCCGGCATCTTGGTCATCTCGACGCGCTTGGCCATGATGGTGCCGACACTGCCGCCGACCAGCAGGCCGACGATGACGAAGCCCAGGCCCTGAACGGCCAGCTCGCTGCCGAGTTTGTAGATCAGGCCGACGGTGGTCAGCACGGCGATGGCCATGCCGATCATGCCGAACAGGTTGCCGCGCCGCGACGTGGTCGGGTGCGATAGGCCCTTGAGCGCCTGGATGAAGCACACCGAGGCGACGAGGTAGAGAACAGTGATCAGGTTCATGCTCATGGTCAGTGTTTCTCCACAGGCGCCTTGGGCGCTTTCTTCTTGAACATTTCCAGCATGCGTCGGGTGACCAGGAAGCCGCCAAATACGTTGACTGCGGCCAGTGCCACGGCCAGGGTGCCCATGGTCTTGCCCAGTGGGGTGACGGTGAGTGCGGCGGCCAGCATGGCGCCGACGATCACGATGGCGGAAATGGCGTTGGTCACGGCCATCAGCGGGGTGTGCAGGGCCGGGGTGACGTTCCACACCACGTGGTAGCCGACATAGATGGCCAGCACGAAGATGATCAGGTTGTAGATGCCGTCGGAAATCAGATCCATGTCCCTACTCCTTAGCCGTTCTTGCGCACGACTTCGCCGGCATTGCACATCAGGCAGGCCGCGACGATGTCGTCTTCGAGGTTGAGCTGGAACTGGCCTTCCTTGTCGATCACGAGCTTGAGGAAGTCCAGCAGGTTGCGTGCGTACAGGGCGGAGGCGTCTGCCGGCACCAGTGCAGCCAGGTTGGTGTGGCCGACGAGGGTCACGCCATGCTTGACCACCACCTTGTCGGCTTCGGTCAGCGGGCAGTTGCCGCCCTGTACGGCGGCCAGGTCGATGACCACGGAGCCGGGCTTCATTTCGGCCACTGTGCTCTCATGGAGTAGCGTCGGCGCTTTGCGGCCCGGAATCAGTGCAGTGGTAATGACGATATCGGCCTGCTTGGCGCGTTCGTGCACGGCCTTGGCCTGACGCTCCATCCAGGACTGCGGCATCGGCCGGGCATAGCCGCCCACGCCTTGCGCGCACTCACGTTCCTCGTCGGTCTCGAAGGGGACGTCGACGAACTTGGCGCCGAGCGATTCGATCTGCTCTTTGACTGCCGGGCGCACGTCGGAGGCCTCGATCACCGCGCCCAGGCGCTTGGCCGTGGCGATGGCCTGCAGACCGGCAACACCGGCACCGAGAATCAAAATACGCGCGGCCTTAACGGTACCGGCAGCAGTCATCAGCATCGGCATGAAGCGTGGATAGTGATGGGCTGCCAGCAGCACGGCCTTGTAGCCGGCGATATTGGCCTGCGAACTCAGTACGTCCAGGCTTTGCGCACGAGAGGTGCGCGGTGCGGCCTCCAGGGCGAAGGCGGTGACGCCGCGAGCGTTCATGCGTGCGATGGTCTCGTTGCAGAACGGGTTGAGCATGCCAACCAACACTGCACCGGCTCTCATATGAGCAAGCTCGGCGTCGGTTGGTGCGACCACCTTCAGCACGAGGTCTGCGCCAAACGCGGCAGAGTCGTTGCCAATGGTCCCGCCAGCAGCCTCGTAAGCGCTGTCTGGAATGCTGGCGCTGATGCCCGCGCCGGCCTGGACGGTCACCTGATGACCTTGGCCGACCAGCTTCTTGATGGTCTCTGGGGTCGCGGCAACCCGCGTCTCCCCGGCATGGGTTTCGAGAGGAACACCGATGTGCACTTCTAATCTCCTGCGTGATCTTTTTTGTGAACCGGGGCACTGCGCTGGCGCGCCGGCGATTGGGGATCAGCACATAACCCGCCGTAAGTGGCGAGCGCGGCGATTGTGCAATCGAACGCAAACCCTTACAAGAAGTTATGGAGTAAAAAAAATGCATTACTACAAGTAATGGGTCTATGAGGGATTTTTATACTGTCCGCAGCCCGCGTAGGTTAAGGCTGGCAGCAGGTTCCGCGCAGCTTGTAGGGCGATATAGGCAGTCACGCACAGGATGACCGCTGGTCGAATCGGGAGGCGTGTGGAGAGTAACGAACGATCTGTTCAAAATAGTGCTATAGCCCGAAAGTAGTGGTTTTTATGCACTTTTCCTGGAAAATTTTTGTAGCGTGACTGTTTTCTTGCTACGTGTTCTGATTTTGGGCGTATCTATTTACCTTGAGCTTAAAGAGATCGTGCTCTGGCGATGATCATGCGTCTCGATAGGCGGCGGCCTGGGCCAGAAGCCAGTCTCGAAAGGCCTTCAGTGCAGCAGACTCGGCCTTGCGCTCTGGCACCATCAGGTAATAGGCGCGGTCGTTGTTTGGTACGGCGCGGTCGAAGGCAATCACCAGACTACCCTCTTCCAGTTCGCGCTGGATCAGGAAGGGTGGGATCAGTGCAATACCCATTTCATGCTGAGCGGCCTGCGCCAGCATGGAGAACAGTTCCAGTCTTGGGCCGGTCATGTCGCGAGCCACGCTGATGCCTTGGGCGGCGAACCACTGGCGCCACGCATAGGGGCGGGTGGTCTGCTGCAGCAGGGGTAGCGCGGCGATGCGTTCGACTGTCGCTGGGGTATCGCTCAGCAATGCGGGGCTGCAAACCGGCAGCAGGTGTTCGTGCATCAGAAAGTGGGCCTCGGTACCTGACCACTCGGCATCACCGTAATAGATGGCTGCATCGAAGTGGGTGTCGGCGAACAGGAAGGGCCGGGTACGGTTGGTCAGGTGTACTGTCACTTCCGGGTGCAAGCGCTGAAAGGTACGCAGGCGCGGGAGCAGCCACTGGGTGCCAAAGGTCGGCACCACCGCCAGCTCGATGCTGGTCGTGCCCTGGTTGCCCATCAGCGCCAGGGTGTCGCGCTCCACGGCATCGAGCTGCGCTGCCACCTTGCGGCTGTAGGCGACGCCCGCTTCGGTCAGGACCACACCGCGTCGCGAGCGACGGAACAGTTCCACACTGAGAAAGCTCTCCAGTCCGCCGATTTGCCGGCAAATCGCACTCTGCGTGAGGTTGAGCTCATCGGCCGCCTTGGTGAAGCTCTGGTGACGAGCGGCCGACTCGAAGGCGACCAGGGCGGCGGTGCTGGGGATCTTGCGACGCATTGATGCAAAAGCCTCACTCATGAGCGGTATTTATGGCTTGTTAAGCTAGCTCGAAGTGAGGAAAAAGCACAGGTCTGTGCAAAATCTGCGTTTGTCCATTGCCTGAAGCCGGCCTAGGATCAATGACATTCCGGGTCGGCTGGATCGACCGCTCACACCCTGCTTCGAGGTTTCTCGTAATGGCCAAGGCAAGCTTCAACTGGATCGACCCGCTGCTGCTGGATCAGCAATTGACCGAAGAAGAGCGCATGGTGCGCGACAGCGCCCAGCAGTTCGCCGATGACAAGTTGGCGCCCCGTGTGCTGGAAGCCTTCCGTCATGAGCAGACCGATCCGAAGATTTTCCGTGAGATGGGCGAAACCGGCTTGCTGGGAGCGACCATCCCCGAAGCCTACGGCGGCAGTGGCCTGAATTACGTGTGCTACGGCCTGATCGCGCGAGAAGTGGAGCGCATCGACTCTGGTTACCGCTCGATGATGAGTGTGCAGTCGTCGCTGGTGATGGTGCCGATCAATGAGTTCGGTAGCGAGGCGACCAAGCAGAAGTACCTGCCCAAGCTGGCCAGTGGCGAATACATCGGTTGCTTCGGTCTGACCGAGCCGAACCATGGTTCCGATCCGGGCTCCATGGTGACCCGCGCCAAGAAGGTCGACGGCGGCTACCGCCTGACTGGCAGCAAGATGTGGATCACCAATAGCCCGATCGCCGATGTCTTCGTGGTTTGGGCCAAGGATGATGCTGATGAGATTCGCGGCTTCGTCTTGGAAAAAGGCTGGGAAGGCCTCTCCGCTCCGGCGATTCACGGCAAGGTCGGCCTGCGCGCCTCGATCACTGGCGAGATCGTCATGGACAACGTGTTCTGCCCTGAAGAGAACGCCTTTCCGGATGTGCGAGGCCTGCGCGGCCCGTTCACCTGCCTGAACTCTGCGCGCTATGGCATCAGTTGGGGCGCGCTGGGCGCTGCCGAATTCTGCTGGCACACCGCGCGCCAGTACGTGCTCGATCGCAATCAGTTCGGTCGCCCGCTGGCGGCTAATCAGCTGATCCAGAAGAAGCTGGCCGACATGCAGACCGAAATCACCTTGGCTCTACAAGGCTGCCTGCGCCTCGGACGAATGAAGGACGAAGGCACTGCTGCGGTGGAAATCACCTCGATCATGAAGCGCAACAGCTGCGGCAAGGCGCTGGACATCGCCCGCATGGCGCGCGATATGCTCGGTGGTAACGGCATCAGCGACGAGTTCGGCATCGCCCGCCACCTGGTTAACCTGGAAGTGGTTAACACCTATGAAGGCACGCACGATGTGCATGCACTGATCCTCGGTCGCGCTCAGACCGGCATCCAGGCCTTCTTCTAAGGGGGCACGCCTTTCTTACGATCCATGGTGCGCGTGGCGCACCCTGCGGAGAATCTCCATGTCTGGCGCCCTTTCCCATATCCGCGTGCTTGATCTGTCCCGCGTACTGGCCGGCCCTTGGTGCGGGCAGATCCTGGGTGACCTGGGGGCCGAGGTGATAAAGGTCGAGCGACCAGGCTCGGGTGATGACACCCGGCATTGGGGGCCTCCCTATATAAAGGATGCCGAGGGTAACGATTCGCGTGAGGCGGCCTACTTTCAAAGTGCCAATCGCAACAAACAGTCGCTGACTCTCGATTTCACTCAGCCCGAAGGTCAGCGCCTGGTGCGTGAGCTGGTCGCGCAGTGCGATGTGCTGCTGGAGAATTTCAAGGTCGGCGGCCTGGCGGCTTATGGGCTCGACTACGAGTCGCTGAAGGCGATCAACCCAAGGCTGATCTACTGCTCCATCACCGGCTTCGGCCAGACCGGGCCCTATGCCAAGCGCGCGGGTTATGACTTCATGATCCAGGGGCTTGGTGGTCTGATGAGTCTGACCGGGCGGCCGGAAGATGAAGAGGGTGCCGGACCGATGAAGGTCGGCGTGGCGCTGACCGATATCCTCACCGGTCTCTACGCGACTGTGGGTGTGCTGGCCGCGCTCAATCAACGTGAGCAATCGGGTATAGGTCAGCATATAGATGTGGCGTTGCTGGATGTGCAGGTCGCCTGTCTGGCCAACCAAGCCATGAACTACCTGACGACAGGTGTATCACCGAAGCGTCTGGGCAACGCCCATCCCAACATCGTGCCTTACCAGGATTTCCCCAGTGCCGATGGCAACTTCATCCTTGCGGTGGGTAACGATGGTCAGTTCCGTAAGTTCTGCGAAGTGGCGGGTATTGCGAACCTTGCCGATGACCCGCGCTTTGTCACTAACAGGGCCCGGGTTGCCCATCGTGCCGAGTTGATCCCGTTGTTGCGCCAGACCACGGTATTCAAGACCACGGCGCAGTGGATCGAGCTGCTGGAAAAGGCCGGCGTACCCTGTGGGCCGATCAATGATCTGCAGCAGGTGTTCGCCGACCCTCAGGTTCAGGCGCGAGGGTTGCGTCTCGATCTGCCCAATGCGCTGGGGAGTTCTACTCCGCAGGTCGCCAGTCCGCTGCGCCTATCCGCTACGCCAGTGGCCTATCGTTCGGCTCCGCCACTGCTGGGCCAGCACACCGATAGCCTGCTGCAGAGTTTACTCGGAATGAGTGAAGCGCAGATTGCCGAGTTACGCGAGGCAGGGATTCTCTGAGCCTCTATATATAGTCGGCTGAGTAGTTGATTCGATTTACGTAATTATTTGCACGTCAGGGGTTTACAGCTCGTCGTGCTCATGTAGAATGCGCGCCACTTCAGCGATGAAGCGCTTCAAAAACTTCTTGTTAATCAATAAGTTAAGTTGAATGAAGGGCTTGCAAAGCTGGATCTGGCGTGTAGAATGCACACCGGTCGACAGGGCGGTGGTTTAGTCCTGTTGGTGGTTCGGTCGAATGGATCGAAAGCGGTAGAAAAGAGGTGTTGACAGCGGTTTTGAACGCTGTAGAATGCGCCTCCCGCTGGAGAGAAGAAGTTCAGATCGAAGGCGCAAGTGGTTGAGTAGAAAGAAGTTTCTCCGGAAACAAATTCGAAAAACAGCTTGACAGATAGAAGGGCTGATGTAGAATGCGCGGCCTCGGTTGAGACGAAAAGCTTAACCAACTGTTCTTTAACAACTGAATCAAGCAATTCGTGTGGGTGCTTGTGAGGTAAGACTGATAGTCGACTGATTATCAGCATCACAAGTAACACTCGTGAATTCGAGAGTTTATTTGCGATTGCTGAGCCAAGTTTAGGGTTTTCTCAAAACCCAAGCAGTATTGAACTGAAGAGTTTGATCATGGCTCAGATTGAACGCTGGCGGCAGGCCTAACACATGCA